>JBFXES010000005.1:0-44506 GCA_050179875.1 Thiohalomonadaceae bacterium | reverse complement strand
CCGTCGTGAGTCAACGGCATGTGTCACCGCGGAGGACGCGGCGGCGCGGAGTTCGCGTAGAAAACATGAATGCCTTGGGCATGTGACGCGGCTGTTACGAGTGCTGCAGATCTTGTCATGCGTCAAACCCCTCCGTGTCCTCCGCGCCGCCGCGTCCTCCGCGTTGTGGCCTCGTCACATGAAGTACTCGAAATCGCGTTCGCTGCGCAGGCGGCGGCGCAGGCGGAAGATGGCGGCCGGGGTGTGGCGCGGGTCGAGGCGGACGAAGTTGCGCTCGCCCTGCCACAGGTAGCGCGCGCCGGTGAGCAGGTCGTGCACCTGGTAGCTGTGGTGCCGGTCCACGCCGAACCGTTCGATGGGCAGGGTGAGCCAGCCGGACTGGGCGTAATCCGGGTCGAGGTTCACCACCACCAGAATCACGTTGTCCCCGTCCTCCGTGGACTTGCTGTAGGCCAGCAGGCGGTCATTGTCCACATTATGGAAGCGCAGATTGGTGTTCCGGCGCAGGGCCGGGTTTTCGCGGCGGATGCGGTTGAGGCGCGCCATGAAGTCGCGCAGCGAATCGGGCCGTTCCAGGTCCCAGGCGCGGATCTCGTACTTCTCCGAATTGCGGTATTCCTCGGCGCCGGGTTCGCGCGGCTGTGCTTCCAGCAACTCGAAGGCGGGTCCGTACACGCCATAGCTGGCGCTCAGGGTGGCGGCGAGCACCAGCCGGGTCATGAACGCGGGGCGACCGCCGATCTGCAGATATTCGGGCAGGATGTCCGGCGTGTTGGGCCAGAAGTTGGGCCGGAAATATTCGGCGGCCTCGCCCTGCGTGAGTTCGGTGAGGTATTCCGTGATCTCGTGCTTGGTGTTGCGCCAGGTGAAATAGGTGTAGGACTGGCTGAAACCCAGTTTGGCCAGGCGATGCATGATGCGCGGACGCGAGAAGGCCTCCGCCAGGAACAGCACGTCGGGATGGTCGCGCTTGATGTCGTCGATGAGCCATTCCCAGAAGGGGAAGGGCTTGGTGTGCGGATTGTCCACGCGGAAGATGCGCACGCCCTGATCGATCCAGAACAGCACGACGCTGCGCAGTTCCTCCCACAGCTCCCGCCAGGCGTCGGTCTCGAAGTGAAAGGGGTAGATGTCCTCGTATTTCTTGGGCGGGTTCTCGGCGTATTGCACCGAACCATCGGGGCGATGGCGGAACCACTCCGGGTGCTCGCTCACGTAGGGGTGATCGGGGGAGCACTGGAAGGCGATGTCCAGGGCTACTTCCAGGCCGTGTTCGTGCGCCTTTTCCAGGAAACGGCGGAAGTCGTCCAGGGTGCCCAGCTGGGGATGCACGGCCTTGTGGCCGCCTTCCACGGCGCCGATGGCCCACGGACTGCCCGGATCGTCGGGTGCGGCGATGAGCAGGTTGTTGCGGCCCTTGCGGCGGGTGCGGCCGATGGGATGGATGGGCGGCAGGTAGAGCACGTCGAAACCCATTTCGGCCACGTAGGGGAGGCGCCCCTCGCAATCGCGGAAGCTGCCGTGGGCGGCGCCGTCGCACGAGCGTGGGAACATCTCGTACCAGGCCGAGAAACAGGCGCGCTCGCGATCCACCACGATCTCCAGCGCGGGTTCCTGGACGGTCGCAAGGCGGCGATCGGGCCAGCGCGCCATGAGCACCGCCAGCTCGTCGTGCAGGCCTTGCAGGCGCCGCTCCTCCACGTCGGCCTGGTCCACCAGGCGCGCGGCGTACAGTTGCAGGCGGTCCCGATCGTCGCCCTGCGCGCGCGCCGCGGCGGCGTCCACCAGCTCCGCGCCCATGACGAGGGCCACGGCGATGTCGGCCGGATCGGTGCGACGCCCAAGGTCGTGGCGCCAGGTGAGAAAGTCGTCCACCCAGGCGATCACGCGATAGAGCCAGCGGCCCTCGCGGGTGACGCGAAAGCGCCCGCGCCAGTGGTCGTTCACCAGGAACTCCAGCGGCGCTTCCTGCCATTCAGGCGTGGCGGCGTGGCGATACTGTACGGCGGCTGCGAGCTGATCGTGGCCGTCGCAAAACACGTCGGCCTCCACCACCACCTCGGCGCCGACGCAGCGCTTGATCGGGAAGCGGCCGCCGTCGACCTGCGGGCGCACGCCCTCGATCACCGTCCGCCGCCGGCCGTCCGGGATGGTCATGGTCATCTCGCTCCCTCCCAAGAAACGTAGCAGGCGGGAGATGAACTACGGGGCCACGGCGGCCCGGAGAAAGTACGCGAATGAACGCAAATGGACGCAGATGCGCATAAGGCGGGTCATGCCGCCTGTGGTCGGTGGGCAACGTGCGTAGGTCACGTTGGCGCGTAGCGGCTACGTGACATCTTCGCGGGTTGGAAGGATGCGCTTCGCGCGAAGATTATTTTGGCGGGGGTTTCGCCCCCCTGCGGGCCTGATCCGATTCGGACTCCGGTGCTCGGCGCGGCATACGGGACCGAAGAACGCTCGCTTCGCTCGCTCAAGAGGCGCTTCGCGCCGGGAAGATGCTCTTGCGTAGGTCACGTTGCGAAGCTACGTGACATCTTCCAACTGCGGTGTGTCACGTAGGCGCTGCGCGCCAACGTGACCTACGCGCACATATTCTTGGCGCGAAGCGCCTCTTGAGCGAGCGCAGCGAGCGGTCTTCCAGGGCGGCCCCTATGGCTCGCCGAGCAACGGAGCCCAAGGCGGAAATAGCCCCGTATGCAGACCCCGCCTTGGGCGACCAATCGGCAGGATTGCCGATTGGCACGCCGTAGGCGCCCGTAGGGCAGCGGCACACGGATGTGCCGCTGTGACGTAGCGGAAGGGACCGCCCCGAAGGGGCGGCGAGACATCGGGGCGGCCTTTCTTTTGGTGACTTTTCTTTGGCCGCGCAACAGCGAAGATGCGAACCGTGAAGATGTCACGTAGCTTCGCAACGTGACCTACGTGAAGAAGGGAAATTCCCTGTTCTCCTCCGTGGCCTCCGTGGTTGATCCTCTCACTCTCAAGCCGGCTTGAAATACAGCACCGAGAGCGGCGGCAGGGTGAGGTTGAGGGAGTGGTAGCGCCCTTGCGCCGGCACCGGCGCCGCTTCCACGCCGCCCATGTTGCCCATGCCGCTGCCCCAGTAGATGGTGGCGTCGCTGTTGAGCAGCTCGCGCCAGTAGCCGCCGCGCGGCACGCCCACCATGTAGTTGTAACGGGGCACGGGCGTGAGGTTGCATACCACCAGCATCACGTCGTCGGGGTTGCGGCCGCGGCGCAGGAAGGTGATGACACTGGATTCCCAGTCGTGGAAATCCACCCACTCGAAGCCTGCGTTCTCGAAGTCCACCTGGTACAGGGACGGCTCGCTTCGGTAGACCGCGTTGAGGTCCCTGAGCCAGCGCTGCACGCCCTGGTGCGGCGGCCATTCGTTGAGGTGCCACTGGACGCTGGAGTTGTGGTCCCATTCGTCCCATTGCCCGATCTCGCCGCCCATGAACAGCAGCTTCTTGCCGGGATGCGCCCACATGTAGCCGTACAGCGCGCGCAGGTTGGCGAACTTCTGCCAGTCGTCGCCGGGCATGCGGCGGATCAGCGAACCCTTGCCGTGCACCACTTCGTCGTGGGAAAGCGGCAGCACGAAGTTCTCGTGGAAGGCGTACCAGATGCTGAAGGTGAGCTGGTCGTGATGGTACTTGCGATGGATCGGATCCTTGCTGAAGTAATCCAGCGTGTCATGCATCCAGCCCATGTTCCACTTCATGCCGAAGCCGAGGCCGCCCGCGTAGGCGGGCCGCGACACCATGGGCCAGGCGGTGGATTCTTCGGCGATGGTCTGCACGTCCGGGTGCTCGCCGTAGACCGATTCGTTCAGCTTGCGCATGAACCAGATGGCGTCGATGTCTTCCTTGCCGCCGTACTGGTTGGGGATCCACTCGCCTTCCTTGCGCGCGTAGTCCAGGTACAGCATGGAGGCCACGGCGTCCACGCGCAGGCCGTCCACATGGAACTGTTCCAGCCAGAACATGGCCGAAGACAGCAGGAACGAGCGGACCTCGTGGCGGCCGAAGTTGAAGATGTAGCTCTTCCACTCCGGGTGATAGCCGCGCTTCGGGTCCATGTGCTCGAACATGTAGGTGCCGTCGAAGTAGGCCAGGCCGTGGGCGTCGCTGGGGAAGTGCGAGGGCACCCAGTCGAGGATCACGCCGATGCCTTCCTGGTGCAGGCGGTCGATCAGGAATTTCAGGTCCTGGGGCGAGCCGTGGCGCGCGGTGGGCGCGAAATAGCCCAGGGTCTGGTAGCCCCAGGAGCCGCCGAAGGGATGCTCCATGACGGGCAGGAATTCCACGTGGGTGAAGCCCATCCACTTCACGTAGGAGACCAGCTGGTCCGCCATCTCCAGGTAACTGAGCGAACGGTGGCCGTCCTCGGGCACGCGCCGCCAGGAGGCGAGGTGTACCTCGTAAACGGACATGGGCGCGTCCAGGGCATTCTTTTCGCGGCGCGTGAGCATCCAGTCGCCGTCGCGCCATTCGTAATCGTGATCCCACACCACGGACGCCGAGCGCGGCGGGCATTCGAACTGGCGGGCGAAGGGGTCCATCTTCTCCACTTCGTAGCCGTTGTGGTTGGAGACGATGTGGTACTTGTAGAGATCGCCCGGCTTCAGCCCCGCGATGAAACCTTCCCAGATACCCGAGCTGTCCCAGCGCGGCGCCAGGTGATGGGTGTGCTTGTTCCAGCCGTTGAAGTCGCCGATGACGGATACGTGACGGGCGTTGGGGGCCCAGACGGCGAACAATACGCCCGCTACGCCGTCCACCGAGGTCACGTGGGAACCGAGCTTGTCGTACAGCCGGTAATGGCTGCCCTCCTTGAACAAATAGATGTCGTGGTCCGTAAGCAGACTCACGTCATGTCGTACCGGTTCCGTGCTTACCATCGCCTGCCTGTTCATCCGTGCTCCCTTGCGCTGAATGATTGAAAGCCTGCCCGCGGCGCCGCAGTGCGGTGCCCTGTCCTGTCGTGCGCGGGCTAATGAAAACGAAAAGGCGGGCGCGGTGGTCGCGGACCCCGTGCCCATTGTGTGCACTTAGCATAGACGACGACCCCGGACGTGCAACGACGCCTCGTTAGGCGGTGGGGTTCACCAGGTCATACACCGAGAAGATCTGATGGGCACCGGGCGGTGCGTGCACGTCCAGATGGCAGGCGGCAAGATGCGCGCCGGCGGGCGGCGACAGTTCCGGACCCACCATGAGCGGCGCGAAGCGCTCGCCGCCCAGCAGCACCGCAGCATGGGTGAGATAGAGCCGGTGCAGCGCCCTGGCCGTGCACAGCGCATGCACTACGCGCGGACCGGCGATGGAGTAGATGAGGCGGTGCCCGGCCTGCGCCAGGGCCGCCACCAGCGCACGCCCGTCCAGGGTCGCGCCGGGCAGGCGCAGTACGGTGATGCCGGCGGCGGCGAGGGCGCGTGCACGCGCGGCGGGCGCGGACTTGCCGGTGAGCACGGTGAGCGGTCCCGGCAGATCGGCGGTTATGGCAAGCGGGATGTCCAGGCTCTCGCTCACCGCAGCCAGTGCGGGCGAGGGCGGCAGTCCGCGGGCGAGTCGCCAGGCGCGCAGGTCGGCCTCGGCCGCCACTGCCAGCAGCTCGCCGTGGCGGCCCGCGGCGACGGCGCGCAGGTGGCGCGACGTGGTGAGCACCACGTCGGCCTGCGCGGCAAGTTCCAGGTACAGGCGCCGGTCGCGCGGGTTGGCGATCGCCGGCGGCACGCGCAGCAGTCCGGTTTCGGGCGCCGGCAGGGCGATGCGCCCGTCCAGGGAGAGGACGAAATTGCTGTACACGAAGGGCGCAGCGCCGCGGCTGCGCAGGTCGTGGTCCAGATAGAGCCCCGCCAGCGGCACGCGTGCGCCGGTGGCGGGAAAGAGTTCGAGCAGGTGATCGTCCACGGAAGCAGGGCCTCCGTGGAAACGTAGACGAGGAAACGATCAGCGGCGCCAGAAGCCCGGCGTGAGCAGCACCAGCAGGGTGAAGATCTCCAGGCGGCCGAGCAGCATGGCGAAGGACAGGATCCACAGGCCCGCGTCGGGCATGGCGGTGAAGTTCGCGCTGACCTGGCCGAGCCCGAGCCCGAGGTTGTTGATGCTGGCGGCCACGGCGCCGAAGGCGGTGACCTGATCGAGCCCGAGCATCATCAGCGCCAGCATGATCAGGGCGAAGGAGGCGATATAGGCGGCGAAAAAGCCCCACACCGCCTGGATGACCCGCGGCGGCACCACGCGGTTGTCGATCTTGAGCGGGCGCACCAGGTTGGGATGGATGAGGCTGCTGATCTCCAGCAGGCCCTGCTTGAACAGCACGATGTAGCGGATGGTCTTCATGCCGCCCGAGGTGGAACCGGCGCAGCCCGCCATGAAGGACGAGAAGATCAGCAGCACGGGGAGCATGGAGGGCCAAAGCGAGAAGTCGTCGGTGTTGAACCCGCTGGTGGTGACCACGGAGACCACCTGGAAGGCGGCATAGCGCAGTGCGTGCAAGGGTTCGGGATAACGTCCTTCGGTCACGAGCACCGCCGTGGTGATCAGGATGAGCACCGCCACCACGCCCAGGAACACCCGCACCTCTGCGTTGCGCAGGTAGCCGCGCACGGTGAGGTGCTGCCAGGCGGTGAAATGCAGGGCGAAGTTGATGGCGCCCGCCAGCATGAACACCATGGCGATGGCCTCGATCACGGGGCTGTTGAAATGGCCGAGGCTGGCATCGTGGGTGGAAAAACCGGCGGTGGACACGGTGGAGAAGCTGTGGGCGACCGCGTCGAACAGGTCCATGCCGGCCAGCCAATAGGCCAGCGCGCAGGCGAGCGTGAGCACGCCGTACACCTTCCACAGGGCCTTGGCGGTGTGATTGATGCGCGGGGTGAGCTTTTCCTCCTTCATGGGGCCGCTGATCTCGGCCCGCACCAGCTGCATGCCGCCCACGCCCATCATGGGCAGCAGCGCCACCGCGGTCACCACCACGCCGATGCCGCCCAGCCACTGCAGTTGCTGGCGATAGAACAGGATGGACCGCGGCAGTTGGTCCAGGCCCACGATGACCGTGGCGCCGGTGGTGGTGAAGGCCGACACCGCCTCGAACACCGCCCAGGCGGGGGACATGCCCAGGCCGACGGCAAAGGGGACGGCGGTGACCAGGCTCATGACCAGCCAGAACATTCCGACGATGACGAAACCGTCGCGGTTGCGCAGCGAGCGCTGGCAGCGCCTGAAGGGCAGCCACAGCGCCAGCCCCGCGACCAACGACACCCACAGCGTGGCGGCGAAGTGGAACAGCTCGCCGTCGTCGTAGAACGCCGAGATGAGCACGGGCAGGAGCAGGCTCGCGCTGAACAGCACGAGCAGGATGCCCAGGGTACGAAGGATGATGGTCAGTTGCATGAACGGGGCGCTACCGGGCCGGAGTCGGGCGCCTATTCTCCCTGCATGCACACGACAATGCATCCCCCGCGCGCCAGGAATCGGCCCGCGGGGGCCGGGCGGGCTTGGGTCCGGTCACGGACGCTGGTATAAAGTCGCCCCCATGCCACTGCCCCGCACTTCCGGGTCCCGGACCCGACGCCTCGTTCCGGTTTCCCTGCCCATGGCCCTGATGCTCGCGACGCTGGGCGTGGCCATGGCCACGGGCATTGCCTTCCGTCTCGTCCCGCACATCGCCCATGCCGATCTGGCGCTCATTTTCCTGGCGGCGGTGCTGTTCATTTCCGCGGGCCTGGGCCTGTGGCCTTCGCTGTATGCCAGCGCCCTGAGCTTCTTCATCTATAACTTCGCCTTCACGGAGCCGTATTACACGTTCAGCGTGGAATACGAGAAGGATCTGGTGCGGCTCGCGGTGTTCCTGCTGGTGGCCACGGTCACCGGCCAGCTGGCGGCGCGCATGCGCGGGGCCATGGACACGGCCCAGACCACGGCGCGGCGCACCGAGGCCTTGTACGACTTCAGCCGGCGCATGGCAGCGGTGGTTTCCACCGATGACGCGCTGGAGGCCATGGTGGATCACCTGGCGGCCACCCTGGGCCGTCCCGCCGTGGCCCTGCTGCCGCAAGCCGACGGAAGACTGGCGCAGCGCGCGGCGAGCGCCGACAACCTGCGCCTCGCCGCTGGCGATCTGGCGCGGGCGCAGCAGCTCTGGCAGGGGCGCACCGTGCCGCCGGGCCCCTGGCGTTTCCTGCGGCTTCAGACCGCCGGCGGGCCCGTGGGCATGGCGGCCATCGGGCTGCCGCTCACCCCCGAGATGCTGGAACTGGCGGAGGGCGTGTGCGGCCAGGCGGCCGTGGCCATCGAGCGCACCCAGCTCGCCAGCGCGCTCCAGGACACGCGCACGGCGGCGGAGACGGAGCAGTTGCGCGCCGCCCTGCTCAGCTCCCTGTCCCAGGACCTGCGTGAGCCCTTGCTGACCATCCGCAACACCGTTGACGAGCTGATCACCGCCGGGGGGACGGACCCGCGCCTGCACGCCGTGCGCGACCAGGCCGAGCGGCTCACCCGTTACCTGCAGAGCCTGCTCGACATGACCCGCGTGGGCGAGGGCGGCCAATCCCTGCGCCGCGCCTCGGTGGACCTGCGCGAGATCATCGTCGCCGCGCTGAACCGGCTCCATAAGCCGCTCGAACGCTTCGACGTGAGGCTGGACCTGCAGGACATCGCGCCCGCCTACGTGCACGCCGCCCTCATCGAACAGGTGCTGGTGAACGTGCTGGATAACGCGGCCCGCTATTCGCCGCCGGGTGGCGCCATCGCGGTGCGCCTGCACAGCGCCGCCGGGCGGGCGGTGATCGAGGTGGTGGATCAAGGCCCGGGCTTTCCCGCCGACGGCGCGCCCGGCCTCGGCCTCACCATCGCCCGCGCGCTGGTCGGCGCCCATGCCGGCGAGCTGGAGGTGCTGGTCGGTCCCGAGGGCCGCGGTACCCTGGTGCGTATCACCCTGCCGCTTGCGGAGGCTTGATTTGCGGGGCAAGGCGGAGGACGCGGGAGTTCCTCAACGCGGAGAATGCGGAGGCGCGGAGGGCGCGGAGATTCTCAGATGAATGGCTACATGGGCGCCTGCAAGGATTTCTGGAACTGACTTCCTCGGCCGAGCGCGATTGTGAGCTGCTGCGGGACATGAGCACCGCGCCCGACCTTTGCGACTACAGTTCTTCCATTCTCCGCGTCCTCCGCGCCTCCGCGTTCTCCGCGTTCACCCTTCCAGTAGCAAGCAGAGCGCTACTTGCTCCCGTCCTCGCGCAGGATCTCTTCACGCCCCACGCCGTCGATGGTGTAGAGCACCACGGGCCGGCGCCAGAGCCGCTGGATGTATTCCAGCACCTTCTGCGCACGCGGCAGATCCAGGCCGCGCTGGTCGATCTCGTGGTGGTGGCGCAGCTTCATGGTGCCGTCGGTCTTCACTTCCTCCACGCTGATGCGCGGGGTGCCGAAGTTGAATTTGGGCGCCAGGATGGATTCGCGCAGCGCATGGATGTCGAACTCGTCCACCATCACCTCGCCGTCGCGGCGCGCGTGATAGCGGAACAGGTTGAGCTCGCGGGCGATCTCTTCGGTGAGGTAGTTGCGGATGAAGCCGAAGTCGTCCTCTTCCTCCATGATGCGCCGCGCCGCGTCCACGCCCTTGTCCTCGATGATGTGCTCCCACATGGAAAAGCCCAGGTGGTAGGGATTGAGGGCGAGGGCCACCTGATCGCTGCCGGCATAGGGGCGCACCACGTCGGAATGGGTCTTGGCGGCCTCCACGTAGAGATCGGGCGGCAGGAATTCCGCGTCACGCAACAGGCGCGCGTGCCAGTAGGAGGCCCAGCCTTCGTTCATGATCTGGCAGGCGAACACGGGGTAGAAGTAGAAGGACTCCTCGCGTACCGCCAGCAGGATGTCCCTCTCCCAGCCGTCCAGTTCGGGGGCGTAGGTGGCGACGAACCAGAGCAGATCGAATTCCTCATGGGGCGGCAGCGGCAGGCGCTTGCGTTGCAGCGTCGCCGGCGCGGCGGCGCCCGTGAGATTGTCGAAGCGCTGGTGGAATTCGTCCTGCGGCTCAACCGGATGGGATTCCTCGAACTCGGGGTAGCGGCTGCGCCGCAGGCCCTGGTGCATGTCGATGTTCTGCTCCAGCGCCAGGGCGGCGTCGAGCACCGCCTCCACGCGCCGCTGGCCGTGTTCCTCGATGGCCGCGGTGATCTGCTTCGCGTGCGAGGCGGCCTGCTCCACGATGCGATAGCCCACCTCTTCCTGGCTCTTGCGGAACAGCACGTTGTTCTTGGAGAAATCCGCGTGGCCGAGCACGTGGGCCACGACCAGCGTGTTTTCCTCCACCGTGTTGGTGGCGGAGAGATAGGCACGCCCCGGATTTCCGGGAAAGACCACCTCGAAAATGCGTGAATGCCCCATGCGGTGCTGCACCAGCTGGTAGATGTAGCGCACGCCGAAGGACCAGTGGGGCATGCGCACCGGCAGGCCGTACACCGCAATCTCCATCATGAAGGCCGGGGGCACCAGCTCGAATTCCACCGGGAAATAATCCAGGCCCTTGTCGCGGGCCAGGCGTTCCAGGCGGCCGATGTAGTCGCGCAGTCTTTCGCTCATGGTCCTAAGAAAGTAGAAGAGGTCTGCGAATGAGCGCCAATCAGGAATATTCCCGCAAGGGATGCCCGGCGGCGCCTTGCGGCGTGCCACCGCTCATTTGCGGGCTTCGTCTTCGGCGCCCTGGCGGCGAAAGAAATGGCGGATCGCCGCCCAGACGTCCTCTTCCTTGCCCAGGGAATAGGTGGCCACGGGAAAACCCTTCTTTTCCAGGCGGTAAAACAGCAGCGCCGTCTCGGTCTCGTCGATGGACTGGATGGTGCGGCCGGTCTCCAGGTAACCGATGAAGCTGGTGCGCGCACCCAGCTCGTCCAGCGCCTCGCTGGCGGCGCTGCGATCGTCCGTGAAGTTCTCACCGTCCGAGGCGTAGAACAGGTAGACGTTGTAGCGGCTCGGGTCGTAGCGCGCGTCGATCACTTCCAGGGCCTTGTTGAAGGCGGTGGATGCCACCGTGCCGCCGCTGGCGCGCACCTGGAAGAACTGGTCTTCCGGGAATTCCCAGGCGTTCACGGTATGGGCGATGAATACGGTCTCGATGTGCTGATACTGGCGGCGCAGGCCCTGCAGCGCCCAGAAGAAGAAGGTCTTGGCCAGGCGGCGTTCGCCCTCAGTGACGCTGGACGAGACGTCCAGCGCGAAGATGACCACCGCATGGGTGGCCGGGCGCGGGCGTCGCACCAGTTGGCGGAAGCGCAGGTCCTCGTTGGTGAAGGCCGGACCGTCGGGTTGTACCGCCCGGCGTTTGATGGCCTCTTTGAGGGAGCGACGGCGATCCAGCCGGGTGCGCGCGCCGTGGCGGTCCCAGCCCTCGCGCACGTATTCGTCGTCGTGGGTGGTGCCGACCTTCGGCTCCAGGTTGGGGAGTTCCAGCTCCTCCCACAGCCACTCCACGATCTCGTCCACCTTGAACTCGAGCACGAACTCCAGCCCGCCTTCGCCGCTGCCGCCCGCGCCCTTGCCCTGGCTGGTGCGCGGCTGGGGCTGGCGCAGCACGTCGCCGGGTTGCACCTGCTCGCCCTGACCCACGCCGTTGCGCTGGTCGGCATCGCTCAGCCGGAAGCGGTAATGTTCGAGAAAACGCACCGGCACCTGAACGTTGCGGCTGTTGCCGGTGCCGGAAAGCACGTCGGCGCCGGCGGCCAGATCCATGATGCGGTCCTTGACCGCCTCGCGCACCTTCTCGTTGTGACGCAGCCAGTCACGGCTGCCGCGGGAAAACAGGTCGTACCATCGATTGCTCTGGTCCCGTGCGCTGCTGTCGTGACTTGCCATTGGAACCTCCGTTTCGCAGGCCGGAGTCCCCGGCCGTGCACGCTCACTCCTGCGAAAGCAGAGTCGTCACATAATTCAGCGCCTCCTGCGCGGAATGCTGATCGTAGCCGTACTCGTCCACGAGGCGCTGCTGCACCGCCGAGATCTTCTGCTGGGCCTCGGCGTCGGGGCGCGTGGTGGACGTCACCAGCCGCAGCACGTCGCGCCGCTCCTCGAACAGGTACTGTTTGATGGCCTCGTGCAGGCGCGCGTGGCTGTCCAGCGTGAACTTCTCGCCGCGCTTGAAGGAGACCATGGCCTTGCGCACCACCTCCTGGCGGAACGAGGTCTTGCCGGAATCGGAGACCTTGATCTTCTCTTCCACCGAGCGCATGAAACGTTCGTCCGGCGCGCGCGACTCGTTGGTGATCGGATCCTCGATCTGGCGCTGGTCCAGCGATGCCTCCACCTCGTCGAGATATTTCTCCAGCAGGCTCTGCGCCTCGCCTTCGAAGGAAGTGAACAGGGCCTTGTGCACGTCCTCCTTCACCCAGCGGTTGTAGAAGTCCTTGCGGGTGAGCACCAGGAAGTCGATCCACTGGCGCTTCTGCTTTGCGTCCATGCGGGCATCGGCCTCGATGGCGTCCTTCAGCGCCAGCAGCACCTCCATGGTCGTCAGGCTCCGCACTTCCGAGCGGGTGATGGCATTGGATATGGCGTTGATCACGAAGCGCGGCGATACGCCGGTGAGCCCTTCCTCGGGCGTCTCCTTGCGTATGCGTTCCACCTCGGTGTCGGAGATGCCCTCGATGCTCTCGCCGGCATACAGGCGCAGCTTCTTGGTCATGTCCAGGTCCTGGAGCTCGCCCTTCTTCAGGCGCGTCAGGATGGCGAACACCGCCACGGTGCGCAGCGCGTGGGGATCGAGATGCACCTCGCGGAAGGCGGAGGCGTTGGAGATGAGCTTGTTGTAGATGCGCGCTTCTTCGGTGTAATCGAGCGTGTAGGGCACCTGCACGATGACCATGCGATCGAGCAGCGCCTCGTTCTCCTTTTCCTGGACGAACTTGTTGAACTCCGCCAGGTTGGTGTGGGCGACGATGGTCTCGTCCAGGTAGATGAGCGGGAAGCGCGCCACCTTGACGTTCTTCTCCTGGGTGAGCGTGAGCAGCAGGTACAGGAACTCGCGCTTGACCTTCAGGATCTCGATCATTTCCAGCAGGCCGCGGCTCGCGGCGTAGACCGCGCCCGACCAAGACCAGGCGCGCGGATCGCCCTCGTCGCCGTACTCCGCCACCTTGGACAGGTCCACCGAGCCGACCAGATCGGCGATATCCGCGGTGGTCGGATCGTGGGGGGCGTAGGTGCCCACGCCCAGGCGCGAGGCCTCCGAGAGGAAGATGCGGTCCACCGGAAAGCGCATGAAGTCGCCGTCGAATTCCTCGTGCAGGCGCGTCTGGCAGTGGGGGCAGATCTGGCCCTGGATATCCACGCCGTAGTTCTCGCGGAAGCTGCCGCGCAGCGTGTGCGGCACCAGGTGCAACGGCGATTCGTGCACCGGGCAGCCGGCCAGCGCGTACAGCGCCCCCTCGTCGGTCTGGCTGTATTCCTCCAGGCCGCGTTTGAGGAGGATCACCAGCGTGGACTTGCCGCCGGAGGGCGGGCCCAGCAAGAGCAGCATGCGGCGACCCACCTCCGAGCCGGCGCTGGCCGCCTTGAAGTACTCGACCACGCGCGCGAGCGCATCGTCGATGCCGAACAGTTCGTTGGCGAAGAGCTGGGTGGGCCATTCGCTCTGGCTGTCCCGTGCTTCCTTGGCCTGGTACCAGCGCAGCATGTCCCAGATGTACTGATGGCTGGTGCGGGCGTAAGCCCGGGGACGCGCCGGCATGATGTCCTCGAGGAATTGCTGCAGGCTTCCTTCCCAGGCGCGCGCCTTGTGCTCGCGGCTGAACGCGGCCAGAGATTCGAGGAACTTGTTGCGGTCGTTGTCTGGATCCCTTGTCATTGTTCTCGCCCGTTGCCTCGCTGAAGTTTAGCCAACGTCGGGACTGCCGCTATTTTTGACGCTAGACGTGCGTGAAAGATGGTCAACGTCTTCTGCATGCGTCTCCGCGTCGAAGGCTCCGGCCCGCCCCGCGTTCCGTGCCTGCACGCACGGAGCAGGGCGGAGGCGTTTTGCTGTAAGGATAGAACGGGTGACGGCAAGTACCCGGAGGCGTCGGAAGTCCGTTCATCGTGCGGGACGCCTCGCGCTCGTATCAGCCGTATACGTGGGTTGCTTTTGTGGCGGTACTCAAAACGACGACCCCGCCTTTCGGCGGGGCGGTGCCGGGCCTGTTACCACACAGGCGTTCAGCGCGCGGGCATCACGTTGGAAGCCTGCAGTCCTTTGGGGCCGCGCTGCAGGTCGAAGGTCACCATCTGTCCTTCGGTCAGCGTGCGGAATCCACTGCCGACGATCGCCGAGTAGTGAACGAAGACGTCTTCGCCGCCTTCCTCGGGGGCTATGAATCCGAACCCCTTCGCGTCGTTGAACCACTTCACCGTGCCTTTGGTCATGCGATCACCTCGTGATTGAACTGAGCGGTTGCCGCCGAGGCACTCGCGGTGCCGTCGGCGGTGTGAGTATAGACGCCGCTCGGAACGCAAGATGTGCCCTCAGAAAGTGCGGTAATGACGCTCGTCCGAGTGATCGCCGAGGGTGCGATCGCTGGTGGCGCGCGCGCCCATGAGGCCGCCCCACAGTCCCATCACGAGCGACAGGGCGATGGCGATGAACAGCCACCACGAGGCGGCGCTGAGCGCGTCCATGGTCGCTTGTGCCGCGCCTTCGCCTTCGCTGCCCAGCAGCGGCTCCAGGTTGTCGGCGATGGTGTTGGCGCGCTCCTCGGAAAAGCCCATCTGGTTCACCATGTAATCCACCGCGCCGGCGCGATCACCGGCCTGCAGTCTGTCCTGCACGGCGCCAAGGTCCTCGCCGCTGATCTGCGCGCCTTCCGTGCCGCCGATGATCGACTGGATCTGCTGCGCGATGGAGCCGCCCTGCCCGGAGGCGGCCGCGGTCTGCGTGCCCTGGGCCACCAGACCGAAGGCGCCGCCGAGCAGGTTGCCGATGGCGGTGGTGGCGAGCCAGACGAACAGCACCATCACCGTGGCCCAGGCGACGAATCCGTGCAGCACGCCGTCCGTGCGCCGTGCGAGCCCGGACATGCGCGCGGCCACGTAGCCGCCCACGAACGCCGCAATGAGCATGCAGATGCTGCTCCAGATGGCCGTCACAATGGGCACGCCGGCGGCGGTCTCGCCCGTGGCTTCCACTGCGGTAAGGCCCACGGCCACGCCGAGCAGCGACAGCAGCATGTAGGTGGCGAGGCCGGCCACCGCGCCGGCGAAGATCGCGCTCCAGCGGATGGCGGGTACTGCGATGCGCCGCGAGGCGATGCTGGGTGTTACAGCGGATTCAATGGCATGCGCTTCCATGGGTTTGGGTCCTCGTTGCACGGACGCGCAAGCGCGCCCGGCGGCTGGTTGTCCTCCCGTGAGTCAAGTTCAGCCCCTGGATCTTTGCAATTTTGCGGCCGGGCGGTGAGAATTCGCCCCGGTCGGGCCCAAGGGATCGGAGCGAATGGATACAGAGTTTCATTATTGGATGACGGGCATCGTGGCGCGCCGCGCCGGTTTCGAGGAGGCCGAGGCCCGGGTGATCGCCTATGCGGCGGAATACGTGGACGCCAACGACATGAGCCTGGTCGTGGTCGATCGCCGCAACGGGACGAAATACCGCAACTTCATCAGCCAGACCATGAACATCCTGCGTCCCAAGCAGGAGATCATGCGCATCTACCCCATCTTCCATTTCGTGCCGGGGCAGCCGGACGCCGTGAGTGCACGGCGCAGGGACGGCAAGATGCACCTGCTCAACTGCACGCCGGACAATGAATACGCCAACGCATTCATGGACGCGGCGTTCGATGCGTCCGAGTACACCCGCCTGTACCGCATCGGCATCGCGTCCCACGCTTATGCCGATACCTGGGCGCATCAGAATTTCGTCGGCTGGCATGACAGCTTCAACGCCATCGGCACGGAATCGGAGTTCAGCATCGGTCACATGGATGCGGGCCACCTGCCTGACTGGCCCGGCTGCGTGTGGCATGACCCGCGCCTGGTGGAGCCGGAGGTGGACAACACCGAACGCATGATGGCCGCCTGCCGGGCCCTGTTCGGGAAGTTCTGCGCCTACCTGGCCGGGAAGGGCCGCGGCGACCGCCACGGCGACTGGCCCGCCCTGGAGGCGGAGCTGCGCGAGGCCGTGGGGCCGCGCTTTCGCGCCGAGGAGCATCCGGAAAACCCGCACCGTGAGCGGCGCCTGGAGCGCTATCGCCGCATGGCGCCGTGGCTGCCCGAGTTCGACGAAAGGACGTGGTTCGACGAAGCCATCAGGACGCGGGTGCGCGGGCTGCCCGACAGCCACAACGGCCTGATGCACCTGCTCACGGTGTTCCAGGATGAGTACTTCTTCCGGGGCGACCGGGTGCCGGAAACCACCCGCTGGTACCGTTTCCAGGAGGCGGTGAAGGAACACGAACGCTTCGGGATCCGGTTGCTCTCGCCGCTGTTTCGCACCATGGGCTTCGAACTGGCCTCGGTGTGACCCGAGGCGCCGGCTGAGGGGGCGCCGCGGGGGAGCTCAGGATTTGGCCGTATCTTCCCGGCCCGCCGGGGGCTCGATGGGGTCGTAGGACACCTCCAGCACCACATACTGCGCCGTGCCGCCCGGCCGCGCCACGCTCACTTCATCGTCCACGGTCTTGCGCATGAGCGCGCGGGCCATGGGTGAATCCATGCTGATCCAGCCCCGGGAGGGGTCGAATTCGTCGGGCCCGACGATGCGGTAGACGTGCTCGACGCCGTCCTCGTCCTCCAGGCGCACCCAGGCGCCGAAGAAGATGCGCGTGGGGTCGTCGGGGCGGCGGTCCACCACCTTGAGCACGTCGAGCCGCTTGCGCAGGAAGCGCACGCGCCGATCGATCTCGCGCAGTTGCTTCTTGCCGTAGATGTATTCGGCATTCTCCGAACGATCGCCGAGCGCCGCCGCCTCGGACACGGCCTGCGTGACCTGCGGGCGCTTCACGCGCCAGAGCCAGTTCAGCTCTTCCTCCAGGCGCCGGCGGCCTTCGGGGGTGATGTAGCTGGAAGAGGGCGGTTGCGGTGGACGGTAGCGGGTCATGGTCGGCGTCTGGATGTTCCTCGTGTCCGGCGCGCGGGAGCGCGCCCTGCACAGAATAACCGAGCGCGGGCCAAGGTTCAGTTGAGCGGCACTTCGCAGTTTGCGCGAAAGCGCTGCCGTGAGGGCCGAGGCGCGGAATTCGTGACCTATATTCGGGAAACCCCCGGGAAGGGGTCGACGGATCAGCCAAGGAGGCCCATATGATCTACCGCATGCTCGCTGCCGCGCTGGCGTTGGCGTTTGCGACGGCAGTGTACGCCCAGTCCGCCCAACAGCCGCAGGCGCCATCCGACAAGGCACCGGGCGCGGTGGTCACCCCGGCGCCCGACACCGCCGGCACGCCCACCGGGCCCATGGGCGCCGGGAACATCAGTCCGCAGCTGGCCGAAATGACCGCCGGCGAAATCGAGGGCCGTCCGCTCCTCAATGCCAAGGGCGACCAACTGGGCACGGTGCGGAACGTGGTCCGCAACACCACCGACGGTTCCATCAACGCGGTCGTGGGCGTGGGCGGTTTTCTGGGTTTCGGCCAGCGCCAGGTGGTGGTGCCGCTGTCGGAGATCCAGTTCCAGGACAACCAGCTCGTGACCAGCATGGCCGAGACCCGCAGCGACCTGCGCAATCGGGCCAAGGCCTACAAGGCCGATGATTTCCAGGCGCTCACCGAGCAGACCCGCCTCTCCGAAGCAGCCGCCGGCACGGCCACCATCCCCGGCCAGCCCTCCGCGGAACTGGGGGGCATCAGCTTCGAGAGCCTGGACAAGGACAGTGACGGCTTCATTTCTTCCCACGAGGCGGCGCAGCACGAAGCCCTGGCCGACCTGATGCCCTCTCTCGACACCAACCGGGACGGCCAGCTCGACCAGGCGGAATTCGCCGCGTTCAGCGAACAGATGCAGCCGGCACCCCAATCGGGCACGATGCAGCAGCAACGCCCGCGCGATGCCATGCGTGACGAGGAGCAACTGCGCCGGCGCGATCAGATGCGCCAACGCGAGCCAGCCGAGGGCATGCGCTGATCCGGGCGCGCCCGCACCTTTCGCGGGCCGGCGGGTCGAACCAGGACGTGCCGCTGTTGCGTGGCGGCACGTTCTGGTTTAACCTTGCGCGCTCTTTCGGGGTCAGTCCCCGGAAGTTCCCGGAGAGGTGTCCGAGCGGTTGAAGGAGCACGCCTGGAAAGTGTGTGTACGTCAAAAGCGTACCGAGGGTTCGAATCCCTCCCTCTCCGCCATTCCTGCACATGCAGATCTGGCGATCCGCATCTGCATTCGGCGCATCCGCCGGAGCATTCCCGAGTCGATGGCGGCCCGTGCCGGTCCCCTCGCGACGATAGGCTGTGAACCCCGCCAGGCCCGGAAGGGAGCAACGGTAGCAGTCGATTCGGGCGCCGGGGTGTGGCCGGTACGGGTCCGCCTCCCTGTCCGTCAGTTCTTTCCACTGGGGAAAGTCCGCAAATGAACGCAAAAGGGCGCGAAATGCGAGCCTGGGCGTTCACACCGCGGGCATGGACCTTCGTTGGCGTTCATTTGCGGACTTGACCCCGTATCGCCAGCCGCGCGGGTATAATCGCCCGACGTTTTTCCTCCGAGAGTCGCGATGAGCTATCAGGTCCTCGCCCGCAAGTGGCGCCCGCGTTCCTTTCCCGAGATGGTGGGTCAGGAGCACGTGCTGCGCGCCCTCATCAACGCCCTCGACAACGATCGCCTGCATCACGCCTTCCTGTTCACCGGTACGCGCGGCGTGGGCAAGACCACGGTGGCGCGCATCCTCGCCAAGTCCATCAACTGCGAAAAGGGCATGAGTTCGCGCCCCTGCGGCGAGTGCACCAGCTGCCGCGAGATCGACGAGGGCCGTTTCGTGGACCTCATCGAGGTGGACGCCGCCTCGCGCACCAAGGTGGAGGACACCCGCGACCTGCTCGACAACGTGCAGTACGCACCCACCCGCGGCCGCTACAAGGTGTACCTCATCGACGAGGTGCACATGCTCTCCAACCACAGCTTCAACGCCCTGTTGAAGACCCTGGAGGAGCCGCCGCCGCACGTGAAATTCCTGCTGGCGACCACCGATCCGCAGAAGCTGCCGGTCACCATCCTCTCGCGCTGCCTGCAGTTCAATCTCAAGCGCCTGACGCCCGACCTCATCGCCGGCCATCTCAGCCACGTGCTGGCGCAGGAGGGCATCCCCGCCGAGCCCGCCGCCGTCCACGAGCTGGCGCGCGCCGCCGACGGCAGCATGCGCGACGCCCTCAGCCTGCTCGACCAGGCCATCGCCTTCGGCGGCGGGCGGGTCGATATGCGCGAGGTGTGCGACATGCTGGGCAGCATCGATCGCGGCCGTGTGTTCGCGCTCCTGGAGGCGCTGGCGGCCAATGACGCCCAGGCCCTGCTGGCCGAATGCCGCGCCCTGGAAGAACAGGGGCCCGATTACGCGGGCGTGCTCGGCGAACTGGCGTCCGTGCTGCACCGGATCGCGCTGGCCCAGGTGCTGCCCGAGGCTGTGGACGACAGCCTGGGCGAGGGCGATGTCCTGCGTGCCCTGGCGGCGCGTCTCGCGCCCGAGGATGTGCAGCTCTATTACCAGATCGCCCTCATGGGGCGGCGCGACCTGCCCCTCGTGCCCGAGGCGCGTGCCGGCTTCGAAATGGTGATGTTGCGCATGCTGGCCTTCCGGCCCGATGACGGCGCGGGGGAACGTCCGGAAGCGGCGCGGCCCCAGCCTGCCGGGCGCACGGCGCCGCCGGCACCGGCCCGGCCTGAGGCGCCGCGCAGGGCGGACGCGCCCGCCGCACCCAAGCCGGCTGACGCACCGGCGCCGGCGCCGTTGTCCAAGGCACCGGAGCCCCCGGTACCGCCAGCGGCCGAGGTGCGCGAGCCCGCCGCGCCGGTCCCGGCAAGCCCCGCATGGAATGACGAGCCTGCGGCCGTGGGCGGCAGCGAGGAATGGGCCGGCCTGGTGGCGCAGTTGCCGCTCACGCCCATGGTGCGCCAGTTCGCCCAGCAGTGTTCGCTGCTGCGCCGCGAGGGCGATCGGTTCGAGCTGGCGCTGGAGCCCGCCCACGCGCACTTCCGCAACGAGAAGCGCGAGGAGAGCCTGCGCAAGAGCCTGGAGGAGTACCTGGGCCGCCCGGTGAAGCTGAGCATCACCGTGGGCAGCGGCGGCGTGACGCCCGCCATGGTGCAGGAGCGCAACACCATGGAACGCCAACGCCAGGCCGAGGAGGCCATCCAGGCGGACCCGGTGGTGCGCAGCCTCATGGAGCATTTCGACGGCCGCATCCCGCCCGGCTCCATCCGGCCCGTGGGCGATTGAACCTGCGCGCGGGTCGCCCGGGAAGCCTCCGGCACGGGGACGCGACGAATTCCGGTTTTGGTGAATCCTAGAGAGAAGGGGAGGCACGGCCTCCCGAGCGAGGAAAACGACATGATGAAGGGTGGTCTTGGCAACCTGATGAAGCAGGCCCAGAAGATGCAGGCCGACATGCAGAAGGCGCAGGAGGAAGTGGCGCGCATGGAGGTCACGGGCCAGTCGGGCGGGGGCATGGTGAGCGTGATCATGACCGGCCGGCACGACCTGAAGCGCGTGTCCATCGACCAGAGCCTCATGGACGACAAGGAAATGCTCGAGGACCTCATCGCCGCGGCGGTGAACGACGCCGTGCGCACCCTGGAACAGAAGGTTCAGGAACGCATGGCCGCCGTGACCGCGGGCATGAACCTGCCCGCCGGCTTCAAGATGCCGTTCTGATCGAATGGGCCACACGCCGCTCATTCAGGAATTGGTCGACGCCTTGCGGCGCCTGCCCGGCGTCGGCCCCAAGTCGGCCCAGCGCATGGCCTATCACCTGCTGGAGCGTGACCGCGACGGTGCGCGCCGCATCGCCCGAGCCCTCGACGAGGCCGTGGAGAAGGTGGGCCACTGCCGCATGTGCCGCAGTCTGAGCGAAGGCGACCTGTGCCCCATCTGCGCCAGCAGCAAGCGCGACCGCTCGCTGCTGTGCGTGGTGGAGTCACCCACCGACGTCCAGGCCATCGAACAGTCCACGGGTTTCCAGGGGCTCTATTTCGTGCTCATGGGACGCCTCTCGCCCCTGGACGGTATCGGCCCCGCGGAACTGGGGCTCGACCGTCTGGCGCAGCGCCTCGACGAGGGCGAGGTGAAGGAAGTGATCCTGGCCACCAATCCCACGGTGGAAGGGGAGGCTACGGCCCATTACATCAGCGAGATGGTGCACGCCCGCGGCATCCGCGTCACTCGCATCGCCCACGGCGTACCCCTGGGTGGTGAGCTGGAGTACGTGGACGGCGGCACGCTGTCCCACGCCTTCCACGGCCGGCGGGAGATCTGATCAAAGTCCGCGAATGAACGCCAATGACGCAAATGCGTGACAAGGGCGGGTCATTCCTGCCGCAGAGCCATGTGACATGACCACGGCGGCTACGTGCCGCTCGCTATGCCCCCTTCATTAGTCATTCGCGTTGATTTGCGTTCATTTGCGGACTTCTGAACGGCGTGGGGACACCGCCTACGTCAAGGCGTGTGCCATGGCGCGGCTGGCGGCGAGGGCCAGTTGCTTGAACTGGTGGTAGGCCTCGGCGTCCAGGGCGCGGCCGGCGTCACGCCGATCGGCGTAAAAGATCCCCACGGGGCGTTCGCCCACGAAGGCCGAGACGATGCAGAAGCCGTCGTCGTCGGCCACGGCCTTGAACTCCGCGGGCAGCAGCGGGGTGAAGCGCTCGCGGTTGGCGGCGGAGATCCATACGGCCTGGGGCTTCTGCAGCAGGCGCACGAACAGGCTGTCGTCGGCAAGGGGTACGCGAAACTCCCGGAACACGGCGTCTTCCGCGGCGCCGAGCGCGTGCCGCCCCTGCAGGTGGCGGCGGTCCTTGCCGGGGGTGGCGAACACCACGCGCGAGAGCCCGACGCCTTCGTGCATGGCCTCGAGGGTGAGCGCCACGATGCTGGAGAGGTCCATGCCGTGCCGCTCCAGGTCCTGGAGCGCGCGGCGATAGAGCGCCGGATTGGGCGCGGGCGTGGCCGTGCCGGCCACTGCCCCGGGCGATGCCTCCGCGCGTGCGGGCTGGAGCAGCAGCGCGGCCGCCTGCAGCGCCGCCATGCCCCCGCTGGCATGGGCCGCGGCAACGGCGGTGCGGTGCACATGGGCCACCGCATCCGGGAAGTCCATTTGCAGGTAGGCTGCGATCCGTTCCAGTGCATGGGTGGCAGCCGCGCCATACCAATCGTTCTCGGCGGCGCGCGCCAGTTCCTGCGCCAGCAGGATCCCGGCCACGCGCGGGTTGCCCGCATTCTCGGGCTTCAGTGACTCCTGCAACAGCTCCGGCAGCCCCCAGCGCGGCGCCAGTTCCGCCGTGAGTTCCGCTACCGCAAAGCCGAGCACCGCACGCTCGGCCTGCGCGCGCTCGCCGGTGGACGCGGCGATGCGCTCCACCTCGGCCATGAGTGCGGGTGCCTCCAGCCACAGCAGCATCTCGCCCAGGTCGAGCAGCTGGGCGGTGAGCTGTACCTCGTCGGGCTCCAGATCCATGCGCAGTTGGGCCCAGTCGTAGGCCTGCACTGCGGCGTGGTTGGCACGGGCATACAGCGCGAGCAGCCGTGCCGCCACCGCCGGCTCATTGACCAGCGCATCCATCACGGGCACCTGCGCTGTCATTTCGCGCACCCGGGTGATGCCGAACAGCATCACGGCATGGGCGACGGTGGTCACGGGAACGGTGAGGCGACGTTGCTTCAGCGACCGGGTGCTGCGCACCAGGCTGACGGAAAGTCCGGGGTCTTTTTCGATCACCGAGGCGAGGGCGGGCACGCTGGCGTTGTCGTCGCGCGCGAGCTGCGCGAGGCGTTCGGCGCTGTGGGGCAGGGCAGGCAGCTGCCTGCGTTCCAGCTTGTCGAGCCAATCGGCCAGGTTCGCGTGCATGGGGCCGCCGTCGTGGAAAGTCGTCGCAGTTTGCCGCGCCCATGGCGCAGGCGCAATCCGCGGGCGCCGGTTTCATGCGGCTGGCTCGCTTGCGAAGAGACGCAGCGGAATGCGACCATCTCCGCCGACCGGTGGCCGGCGCCGATGGCATGATCGGCGGGCGGCCCGGACTCAGCGCGCAAGAAAGCGGTAACGGATGAAGCTCATCTTAGGCATTTTGATCGTCGTCGGCAGTGTGGTCGGCGGATACGTGCTCTCCCACGGCCATCTGCTCGCCCTGTGGCAGCCCTTCGAACTCATGATCATCGGCGGTGCGGCGCTGGGCGCCTTCGTCATCGCCAATCCTCCGAAGATCATCGGCCAGGTCATCAAGGGATTGCCGCGGCTGCTGCGCGGCTCCAGGTACGACAAGGCCATGTACATGGACCTGCTGGCGCTGATGTACGACATCTTCTCCAAGGCGCGCAAGGAAGGCCTCATGGCCCTGGAAAACGACGTGGAGGAGCCCGAGCAGAGCGAGATCTTCCGCCGCTACCCGCGCATCCTCGCCAATCATCACGCGCTCGCCTTCATCTGCGACTATCTGCGTCTCATGGTGGGCGGCAGCATGAACCCGTTCGAGATCGAGAGCCTCATGGACATGGAGCTCGAAACCCATCACATGGAATCGGGCCTGCCGGGCGCGGCCATGAACACGGTGGCCGACGCCTTTCCCGGCTTCGGTATCGTGGCCGCGGTCATGGGCGTGGTGATCACCATGGGCTCGCTGGGCGAGCCGCCCGAGGTGCTGGGCGCGCACATCGCGGCGGCGCTGGTGGGCACCTTCCTCGGCGTGCTGCTGGGCTACGGCTTCGCCCAGCCCATCGCCATGGCCCTCAACCACCAGGCGCGCGAGGAAGCCAAGTTCCTCGAATGCATCAAGGTGTGCATCCTCGCCACGCTGAACGGCTACACCCCGCAGATCGCCGTGGAATTCGGCCGCAAGGTGCTCTACTCCACCGAGCGTCCCAGCTTCATCGAGCTGGAACAGCACGTGAAACAGAAGCGCGCCTGAGGCGGCGATGGCCATCGACGACAAGAAGCAGCCCATCATCGTCCGCAAGAAGCGGGGCGGTCACGGGGGCCATCACGGCGGCTCCTGGAAGGTGGCCTACGCCGACTTCGTCACGGCCATGATGGCCTTCTTCCTGCTCATGTGGCTGCTCGGCTCCACCTCGCAGGCGCAGCGCGAAGGCATCGCCGAGTGGTTCAAGAATCCCGCCGCGCCGCAAGGGCCGGGCGGTGCCAGCACCAGCATGATCAAGTTCGGCGGTGCCATGGAGGTGCCGCGCGGCGAGGGCGACCCGTTCAGGAACGCCAGGGTGGAAACGGCCGAGGACAGCCTGGCGGACAAGGCGCGCCTCGACGATCTCATGGAGCGGCTCAAGGCGCAGATCGAGAGCACGCCCTCACTCAAGGACTTCAAGGATCAGTTGCTGCTAGACATCACCAGCGAGGGCCTGCGCATCCAGATCGTCGACAAGGAAAACCGCCCCATGTTCGACCTGGGCGGCACGCGCCTCAAGTCCTACACGCGGGTGATCCTGCACGAACTGTCGCGCACCATCGATCAGGTGCCCAATTTCGTGAGCATCGCCGGCCACACCGACGCTACGCCCTATTCCGCGGACCGCATCGATTACAGCAACTGGGAGTTGTCGGCAGACCGTGCCAATGCCGCGCGGCGTGAAATGATCGAGGGCGGGTTCAACCCGCACAAGTTCGGCCGCGTGGTGGGGCTCGCTGATTCGGTGCTGTTTGACAAGGCCAACCCCTACAACCCGGTGAACCGCCGCATCAGCATCATCGTGCTGAACAAGGCCACCCAAAAGGCCATCGGCCTCGATGAGGCCGCAATCACCAGGCCCGAACCCGCCATCCTGCCGCCGCCGCTTCCGGCAGTGGAAGACGTCCTCGAAGAAGTCCGTCGCTGAACACCACAGCGCGCGCGAAGACGCGGACCACCTCCGTCGTCCGTGGTCTTGCAGTACAACCCCATGTAAGAAGGCATGCCCGGCCAAGTGCCGTTGCACCTGCCGGGCCGCGCCCGATCCGGCGGCTTCAGCACGCAACACGAACCGATACCCGCGGGTCCCGGGCGAACGCCGACAACTTCCTCCACGCCCGCCGGCGTCCCCAAGACCCCTCTTGAGATGGTCAATGAGAATCATTATCATTGGCATCCATGAACATCGACGACCAGACCAGACTGCACCCATCGGTAAAGGAGCCCTTGCCCGATCGCATTTCCAGCGAGCGGCTGCTGGGTACCCGCGGCCAGCTCAGCATCGTGCATCGGGGCGAAACCTATTCGCTGCGGGTTACCCGCAATGGCAAGTTGATTCTGACCAAGTAGCCATGCCGTTGCTGCGCCGCCCGCCAGCCCCGCTCCTGGCCGCCAGTGCTGCCCTGCTGCTTCACGGTGGACTGATGGCAGCCTGGCTGGTGCAGCCCGAGCAGCAGTCACCCGCCCTGGCGATGGAGGTGATCAGCGTCGCCCTGGTGGAAAAACGCGCCGCGTCTGCCCCGCGGCCGAAGCAGGAGCGGGTGCCGGCTGCGGCCGAACCGGTCCCGGTTGCCGAGAGTACGCTGCCGGTGCCCCGGCCGCCCGAGCCCGTGGCGAAGGTGAAGCCGCCGCTTCAGGCGGAGCCGCAAGTGGAGCCGCAGCCGCAGGAACTGGCAGAGGCCGAGGCGGAGCGGACGGAGCAGGAGGCCCGGGAGGCAACGGAAGCGCTCACCGCGCCCGTATTCGAGGCCGCCTACCTGCGCAACAAGCCCCCGGCCTATCCGCGCAGTGCCCGCAAGCTCAGGCAGCAGGGAACGGTGGAACTGCGGGTACGGGTGTCGGCCGAAGGTGCGCCGGTGGAACTGACCGTGCTTCAGTCGAGCGGGGTTGCCGTTCTGGACAAGGCCGCGTTGAGCGCCGTGCGCCAGTGGCGTTTCGTCCCTGCCAGGCGCGGCGGCACTGCTACCGAGGCCTGGGTCGTGGTTCCAATTCACTTCAGACTGGAGGGTTAGATGTCGCTGACCTACGTGTTTCAGCAGGACGATCTTGTCCTTCTTGGCGTGTTCCTGGCCCTGGTGGGCATGTCCGTGCTCACCTGGTATTTCGTGTTCCTGAAGGCCATCCGCCTCGTCCGGATCCGCCGCGCCAACACCCGCTTTGCCGTGGACTTCTGGGCGGCACAGGACTTGACCTCGGCGCAGGGCCTTGCCGCTTCTTCGCATGCGCCGCTGGCGCGCGTGGCAAGCGCCGGACTTGAAGGCCTCAACCATTACCAGAACAGTCATCACACCCGCCTTGGCGACACCTGCACCACCGACGAATTTCTGGTGCGCACGCTGCGCAATGCCTTGAACCGGGAAGGGGCGCGGCTGCAAGCGGGCCAGACGCTGCTCGCCTCGATCGGCAGCACCGCGCCCTTCGTGGGCCTGTTCGGGACCGTTTGGGGCATCTACCACGCGCTCATGAATATCTCGGCCCAGGGTTCGGCCTCCATGGACATGGTGGCCGGTCCGCTGGGCGAGGCCTTGGTGGCCACTGCGGCCGGACTCGCCGTGGCCATTCCCGCCGTGCTGGCCTTCAATGCCTTCAGCCGCCAGAACCGGGTGTTGATCGACGAGCTGGATGCCTTCGCCCACGACATCCATGCCTATCTCACAACAGGCGCCAGCCTGCAGCGAGTGGCCCGCTGATGGCTTTCGGACACTTCGACAAACACGGCGATGAACCGGTGGCCGAGATCAATATGATCCCGCTCGTGGACGTCATGCTGGTGTTGCTGGTGATCTTCATCATCACCGCCCCGGTGTTGACCCACGCGGTGAAGATCGACCTGCCCAAGGCGAGCAGCCGGCCGAACCTGGTTGAACCCGAGACGGTCAGCGTAGCCATCGATGGTGAGGGACGCCTGTACTGGAACGACGCTCCCGTGGAAGAACAGGACTTGGGCAAACGCTTCACGTCCGTCGGCGCCGACACCGTGGTGCAGATTCGAGCCGACGCCGTCACCCCTTACAGGATCATTGCCCGCGTGATGTCCGAGGCGAACCGTGCGGGCGTCACCCGCCTCGGCCTCGTCACCGAGCCGGAGCGCTAATCGTCCAGAGAGGTAGTCGTCACCCACGCATTGGAGCGGCCGCGGGCCGCGAAGGAAGGAAGCAACCGAAATACCGAAACATGGCGGCCCGAGGCCGCTCCCGGGGAACGTCCCCGCACCAGCAAGCTAGCAAGTCCACACGACCAGGTCGTGCTCCAGCCAGCCAGCCAGTGCAACTGCAACTCGCAATCCACTGACCAGCACTGAGTGAAGGAGACCTGATCGATGTCCGTTCGAACCCTGCCATCCCTCCCGCGCGCCCTGGCAATCGCAGTTGCCGCTGCGCTCGCCCCCGCCGGGCTTCACGCCCAGGAGGTTCGCCTCCCTCGTATCGACGTCGTCGGCGAAGCCGCCGAGGACGTGGAGAAGCAACCCGGGGCGGTCGCCATCGTGACCAGCGAGGCGCTGGAGCAGCAGCAGCCCATGTCGACCGAAGGCGCACTCAAGCGTGTGCCCGGCGTCGTGATCAAACCCGAGGAGGAGACTGCCATCGTCGCCAATATCGGCATGCGCGGCCTGAGCGCAGCCGATTACAAGTCGCTCATCCTGGAAGACGGCGTGCCTGTGGCGCCGGGCCTGTTCGTCGGCAACGGGCGCTATTACAACCCGCGCATTCAGCGCATGGAGAGCATCGAGGTGCTCAAGGGCGCGGCCTCGCTCCGCTATGGCCCGAATACCATCGGCGGCGTCATCAACTACAAGACCAAGCAGCCGCAGGACGGTGTCTCCATCGCCGGTCGTGTCGGCTCGTTCGGCTACAAGGAGAGCGTCCTGGAGGCCGGTGGCACGGCACCGTCCGGAGAGGCCTCCGCGGGAATCGTCTACACCAAGGCGCAAAGCGACGGCTTTCAGCACAAGGGCTTCGTCATGGACGACCTGATGGTGAAGGGCGGCATGGCCATCGGCGACGACCAGTGGCTAGGCGTCAAGTTCACCCAGTACGAGAATGACGCCAACATCTCCTATCGTGGCCTGTTCCTCGACGACTTCAAGGCAGGCAAGACGTATAACCCCGCCCCGGACGACTTCTTCCTCACCGGGCGCGAGTCGTTCGACATCAATCACGAATGGGAGATCAACGACAACATGCGCCTCAGCACCGTGCTGTACTGGAGCGAGATGTTCCGGGACTACTGGCGCTTCAATGTCGACAATGCGGCCTCGGTGGCGGCAGGTCGCTGGGTGTACACGGATACGCTAGCGGGCAACAACCGCTCCTTCGAGCGCAGGGGCATCGACTCACGCCTGAACATCTCCCACGACAGCTTCGGCATCGCCAACGAAACCGAGCTGGGCGTGCGTATCGATGAGGAGAGCATGCACGACGTGAAGGTCAACGCGACGCGGCAGAACCCGCGCTCCGGCACCATCAGCAGCGAGAAGGACCAGTTGGCCTCCAGCATGGCGTTCTTCGCCCAGAACCGCTTCATCATCAGCGATGCGCTGGCGGTTACGCCCGGTGTTCGCATCGAGAGCTATACCCAGGAGACCGATGACCTGCGCGACAATGCCAACGACGGCTCGACCAGCAACACCGAAGTGATGCCCGGTGTCGGCGCCACTTACCGGCTCTCGCCGACGGCTCAACTCTATGGCGGCGTCTACAAGGCCTTCGCCCCGGCGCTGAACGCTGATGCCATCAACGGAGGAGAGGATCAGAAGTTGGAGGCCGAGCGTTCCACGAACTTCGAAATCGGCGTGCGCGGTGCCAGTGACCGGCTGCGCTACGAGCTTACGGCGTTCCACATGGACTTCGACAACCAGATCATTCCCTCCAACAGCGGCGGCTTCGTCGTGGAAAACGGTGGCAAGACCGTGCATCAGGGGCTGGAAGTCGCGCTCGGCTACGACATCGGCGCGGGTTTCAGCATCGATGCCAACGCCACCTACGTTCCGGAGGCGAAATTCGTCGGTGATCGGGTCGAAGAGGGTGTGGTCACCATAGAGGACGGCAACCGCGTCACCTATACCCCGGAACTGGTGGCAAACCTGACCCTGGGATACCGCACGGGAAATCTGAAGACCTCGCTTTCCGCAACCTATGTCGGCGACCAGTACACGGATCCGCAGAACACGACGGACATCGTCGAGAACACGAGCGGCTTTTTCACCGGTAAGCTTGACGCTTATACCGTCGTCGATCTGAACGCCCATTACACGGTCAACGAGCAGCTCAGTCTCTTTGGCGGCGTGAAGAACCTGACGGACGAGCGCTACATCGCCAGCCTGCGCCAGGGCATCTACGCCGGCCCGTCGCGCAGCTTTGAAGTGGGTGCGAAGTACAAGTTCTAGCAGAAACCAATCAAAGCGACTGAATGCTGATCGGCAAGGATGCAGAGGTGCATGGTGTCAGTGCTTGCCGCAGTACCGTCGCAGGCGACCAGGATGGGCGCCTGCGACGCTTCGCAATGCATTCCGCACGTGCGCCTATTCGCGCTCCCATTCAGGCCGATGGCGCTCCTCGATGTCACGCGCGATGGCCTGGAAGCTGGCGAGGCGTTTGGCGCTGGCCTTGCCTTCCTCCACGGCGGCGCGTAGCGCGCAGCCGGGCTCGGCCTCATGGCGGCAGTCGCGAAAGCGGCAATGGCCGAGGAAGGGGCGGAATTCGGGAAAGCCGTGCGCCAGTTGCTCACGTGTCATGGCCCAGAGCCGGAAGGCGCGCACGCCCGGCGAATCGATGATCGCGCCGCCGCCGTCCAGCGGGTAGAGCCGTGCCGCCGAGGTGGTGTGGCGGCCGTGGGCCGCCTCAGTGAGTTCGCCGACACGCACCGCTGCCTCGGGTATCAGGGCGTTGACCAGCGACGACTTGCCCACGCCCGACTGGCCCACGAACACGCTGGTGCGCCCGCGCAATTCGATCACGAGTTCGTCGAGCCCGTGACGTGCCACGGTGCTCGCACGGATGAGCCGGTAACCCACTGCTGCGTACGGTGCGAGGTCCGCATCCAGTTGCGCGCGTATGTCCGCATCCAGCAGATCGATCTTGTTGAGCACGATCACGGGACGTATGCCCGTGGCCTCGGCGGCCACCAGGTACTGGTTGATGAGGTCGGTGTCGTAGCGGGGCAGGGGGGCGGCGACCACCAGGATCTGATCCACGTTGGCCGCCAGCGGTTTCATCTCACCCGTGGCGTCAGGCCGCGCCAGCAGGCTGCGACGGGGACGGATGGCGGTGACCACGCCCAGCCCCTCACGGCCGGCCTGCCATACCACCTCGTCGCCCACCACGGGCAGGCCCAGGTTCTGGCGCGAGGCGCAGCGCTGAAGGCCGCCGGCCTCGTCTTCGACCTCAAGCAATGCACCGTAATTGGCGATGACCCGGCCGAAGCGTTCCAGACCGCTGAACTCGTCTTCACCGGACAGCAGCGCGGCCGCCCTGCGCTCGGCCCGGCGCAGGCGCTCCTCCTGGATCTTGTTCACGCGCCAAGCCTGGCGGCGCGTGAGTCGGCGTTTGTTCATGCGGCGCAGCTCGCGTGGAAACGGCCGCGATTATAGGGCAGCCCGCTGTGACGCACACGCCGGTTCGCGCGGCTCCGCCATGGATCGCGAAAGGCATGAACACGGGGGACACGGGGGACACGGGGGAGAAAAGATTTGGAGTGAACCGCGAGGCTATGGAGCAACGGGTCCCCTCTGCCTCCGGGAGACGAGCGCATGGATGTGCGAGGTAGAGCAACGCAGGGAGCGGTTGCCGAGGGCAGGGGTGAGTGGATCAACATCCCACGTGCATCGCACAGAAAAGATCGATTTCCCCCGTGTTCCCCGTGTCCCCCGTGGTTCATCTTCGCCGCGATGCCTGAAAGAACCTAGGAACTCAAGGCCCGCCAGAGGATGACGGCGGCGTCGCGGCGGCGCAGTCGGGGGCGGGAGAAGACGTCTTCCTGGGCTTCGAGCCGGTCCAGCACGCGCAGGCCGCCCTGGATGATGAGCCGGATCTCCAGGCCGAAGCGGCCGCGCAGGCGGCGCCCGAGGGCCGCACCTTCTTCCATCATGGTGCGCGCGCGGCGGTATTCGGCGCGCATCAGGGCCGTCATGGCGTCGTCGGAACAGCGCTCGCGCAGGTGCTCCTCCGTGACGCCGTGGGCGGCCATGGCGTCCTGCGGCAGATAGATGCGGTCGTTCTCGTCCAGGTCCTGGGCCAGGTCCTGCCAGAAGTTGATGAGCTGCAGGGCGCTGCACACCTGATCCGAGAGGCGGAGATTCTCCGGCGTGGCCTCGCCCGCCAGGTGGAGCAGGATGCGCCCCACCGGGTCGGCCGAGCGGCGGCAGTAGTCCATCACTTCCTCGAAGCTGGCGTAACGCCGCTTGCTCACGTCCTGGCGGAAGGCGGAGAGCAGGTCGTGGAACAGGGCGGGCGGGACCGCGTGGCGGGCCGTCAGATCGGCGATGGCCGTGAACACCGGGTGTCCGGCCTCGCCCGCGAGCGCCCGGTCGAGCTGCCGGCCCCAGTCCTCCAGGGCGGCGATGCGCTCGGCGGGCGGGAGATCGCCCTCGTCGGCCATGTCGTCCGCCAGCCGGGCGAAGGCGTATACCGCCGCCACCGGCCGGCGCAGGCGGGCGGGCAGGAGGCGCGAGGCCACGGGGAAGTTTTCGTAATGCCTGCGCGCCAGGTCCTCGCACCAGGCGTAGGACTCGGCGACAATACGCGCCGGCAGGGCTTCAGCGTCCCTGCCCATGGCTTTCATCTCGGAGACAGGACATGAAGTTGCAGGTGCTGTTCATTCTGGCCGTGCTCTTGGTGGGCATGTGGATGGGCGTCAACATCGCGCGCGACAAGCCGCTGTTCAGTAATCCCTTCGCGGCGAAGACCTTCACGGAAAAGGCCCGTGATGCGGCCGACGGTTTCCTGAAGAAGTTCGAATAGTCCCGATCGCGGCACGCCGCCACGGGCGGCGTGCGCCCGCTCACTCCGCCGCGCTGCCCGCCACCTGGCGGATCCCCGCTTCCACCTGGTCCGGCGCGTCCAGTTCCTTCTTGGCGTTCACGCCCATCTCGGCGAACTTGCGCGCGCCGGGCAGCACGCGCGAGTCGAAGGATCCCACGGCCTTGTTGTAATGGCCCACGCTCGTTTCCAGGCTCTTGCCCAGCTTCGCCAGATACTCGCCGAAGGTGGCGAGCCTTCCGTACAGCTCTTCGCCCACTTCGCGGATGCGCTGGGCGTTCTCCGCCAGCGCCTGCTGGCGCCAGCCGTAGGCTACCGCGCGCAGCAGCGCCACCAGGCTGGTGGGCGTGGCGAGCACGACCTTCTGGGCGAGGGCGTCCTCCAGCAGGGAGCGGTCCACGTCCAGCGCCGCGCTGAGGAACTGATCCCCAGGGATGAACAACACCACGAAGTCCGGGCTGCGCTCGAACTGGCTCCAATAGGATTTCGCCGCCAGCTGGCGCACGCGCTCGCGCACCTGGCGGCCATGGCGCACCAGTTCGCGCTGGCGTGATTCGTCGTCGCCCGCTTCCACCGCGGCGAGGTAGGCGTCCAGCGGCGTCTTGGCGTCCACCACGATGTCTCGCCCGTCCGGCAGGCGCACCACCATGTCGGGACGCAGGGCGCCGTCCTCCGTGCGCACCTGTACCTGCTCGGTGAAGTCGCAGTGTTCCACCATGCCGGCCAGTTCGGCCAGGCGCTTCAGGGTCATTTCACCCCACTGGCCGCGCACCTCGGGGCGGCGCAGGGCCTGCACCAGGTTGCGGGTCTCGCCCTGCAACAGGCGGTGGGATTCGGCCAGGCCCTGGATCTGCTGGCTGAGCACGCCGAAGTGGGCCTGGCGTTCCTTTTCCACCGCGCGGATCTGCTGCTCGGTCTTTTCCAGCGCCTGCACGATGGGCTTGACCAGGTTCTCCACCGCCTTCTCGCGCTGGGCCAGTTCGCCCTGGGCCTGCACGTGGAACTGCTTGAGGTTTTCCTGGGCGAGCTTGAGGAATTCGCCCGTGTTGTGCTTCAGGGCCTCACTGGCGAGATTGGCGAAGCTGTCGGCGAGCTGGCGGCGCGCCTGCTCGAAGGCCCCGGCGCGCTCCGCGCCGGCGCGGCGTTCGGCGTCCAGTGCGGCCTGCAACTGGATGTTTTCCTCGCGCAGGCGCTGGGTCGTGCGGTGAAGCGAGGCGAAGACGACGACGCCGCCCAGCAGGGCGGCGAGCGGTACGGCGAGGAGGAGGACGAGGGCGGTCTGCGACATGGGGCGGCACCTGGGAAACCTGCCGCCATCTTACCACCGCCGCTTCAATGCCTCGCTGATCGCGGTCCGGCGAGCAGCCAGATGAGCCAGCCGAGGAAGGGCAGCAGGATGATGAGCAGCAGCCACAGCACCTTGGCGCCGGTGCCCGAGCGCGAACCGAAGATGTTCACTACGGCCCACAGGTCGAGCACAAGAATGACGAAGCCGAAAAAGCCGCCGATCTCGATATTCATGTTTCACCTCATACCGTTTTCTGCAACCCGGCCCATCATGTGCCTTCACCAGGCTTCCGCCCGCTGAAACCGTTCCGCGATCCACGGCAGCACCTCGTCGGGATGCTCGACCATGCCATCCGCACCCCAGTCCGAGGGGCGGTCCGTCTCATCGAGGTAGCCGAACAGCGCCACCAGGGTCGCCATGCCCGCATTGCGACCGGCCTGCACGTCCCGCTCCGCGTCGCCCACGTAAACGCAGCGCGAGGGATGGGACTGCGCCTGTTCGCAGGCCAGCAGCATGGGCGCCGGGTCGGGCTTGCGCACGGGGAGCGTGTCGCCGCTGATCACGGCGGCGGCGCGGGCGGTGAGCCCGAGCTGGGCCATGAGGGGTTCGGTGAGGGCGGCCGGTTTGTTGGTCACCACGCCCCAGCGCATGCCGCGCACTTCGATGCTCTCCAGCAACTCGGCCATGCCGGGAAACAGGCGCGTGCTGCGGGTGAGATTGTCGCGGTAGATGTCGATGAGGCGCCGGCGCAGGGCGGCGAAACGCGCATCCTCCGGGCCGATGCCGAAGCCCAGGCGCACCAGCGCGAGGGCGCCGTGCGACACCACGGGGCGGATGCGCTCGAAGGGCAACGGCTCCCGCCCTTGCTCCACCAGGACTTCGTTCAGCGCGAAGGCCAGGTCCGGCGCCGTATCGGCCAGCGTGCCGTCAAGATCGAAAAGAACCGTGCGGATGGGCATGGTTGCGTATACGGACTGCGCTCGTGGACGCCCCGGGGCTGCCGGTTCAGGCGTGTCATCCCGGGCGACGGCGCAAAGGTCGAAAACAGCGCCCGCTCACTCCCGCACGCTATACGCCAGGTAATTCACTTCCAGGTCCCGCCCCAGACTGTACTGGCGCGAGAACGGGTTGTAGCTCATGCCTGTGAGGTCTTGCATGGCGAGGCCGGCGTGGCGCGACCAGCTTTCCAGTTCCGAGGGGCGGATGAACTTGGCGTAGTTGTGCGTGCCCTTGGGCAGCAGGCGCAGCACGTATTCCGCGCCGACGATGGCGAACAGATAGGACTTGGGCGTGCGGTTGATGGTGGAGAAGAACACCTGACCGCCGGGCTTGACCAGTCTGGCGCAGGCCGCGACCACGGATACCGGATCGGGCACGTGCTCCAGCATCTCCATGCAGGTGACCACGTCGAAGCTGGCGGGACGTTCCTCGGCCAGCTCTTCCACGCTCACGTAGCGGTAGTCCACCTCGAACCCTGACTCCAGCAGGTGCAGCCGCGCCACCTCCAGCGAGGCCTCGGCCATGTCGATGCCCATCACCCGGGCGCCGCGCGCGGCCATGCCCTCGGCGAGGATGCCGCCGCCGCAGCCCACGTCCAGCACCTGCTTGCCGGCCAGGCCGGCACGCTGATCCACGTAGTCCACACGCAGCGGGTTGATGTCATGCAGCGGCTTGAATTCGCTGTTGCGGTCCCACCAGCGCGAGGCGAGGGCGGCGAACTTGTTGATCTCGACCGGATCGACGTTGGCGGCGGACATCACTTTTCCTCCGGGGATTCATCGGTGCGCTGGATCTTCGCGCGCCACTGGCGCGCGCGCGCAAGAATGGCTTCCTCGTCCAGCGTGGTGAGCTGGCGATCTTTCAGCAGGTGTTGCCCCGCCACCCACACGTCGGTGACGCGGTCGCGGCCGGTGGAATACACCAGCTGCGTGATCACGTTGTAGACCGGTTCGGTTTCCAGCCCCCGCAGGTTCACCGCGGCGATGTCCGCGGCCTTGCCCACTTCCAGGGAACCGGTGATGCCGTCGAGGCCGAGCGCCCTGGCGCCGTTCAGCGTGGCCATGCGCAGCGCCGTGTCGGCGGGCACTGCGCTGGCGTCGCCGGACACGGCCTTGGCCAGCAGCGCCGCGGTGCGCATCTCCCCGAGCATGTCCAGGTCGTTGTTGCTGGCGGCGCCGTCGGTGCCGAGCGACACGTTTACGCCCTCGGTGAGCAGCCGCTGCACGGGACAGAAGCCGCTGGCGAGCTTGAGGTTCGATTCGGGGCAGTGCAGCACGTGCGCGCCCGCGGCGGCGTGGGCCTCGATCTCCGCGCCGGTCAGCTGGGTCATGTGCACGGCCATGAGCCGGGGCGTGAGCAGGCCCAGCTCCTTCAGCCGCGCGAGCGGCCGGCGACCGGATGCCGCGGCGGCGGATTCCACCTCATGGGCGGTCTCGTGCACGTGCATGTGCACGGGGATGTCCAGCTCCTCTGCATACATGGCCACCTTTTCCAGCGGCCCGTCCGAGACGGTGTAGGGCGCGTGCGGCGCGAAGGCGGTGCGCACGAGCGGATTGCCGCGCAGCTCGTCGTGCAGCTGCATGCCCTTGTGCAGGTATTCGTCGGGGCCGGCGCCCCAGGCGGAAGGGAAGTCGAACAGGATGAGGCCGACCACCGAACGCATGCGCGCCTGGCTGGCGGCGCGGGCCACCTCGTCCGGGAAGAAATACATGTCCTGGAAGCAGGTGGTGCCGCCGCGCAGCATCTCGGCCATGGCCAGCTGGGTGCCATCGCGCACGAACTCGCGGCCCACGTGGCGCCCCTCGGCCGGCCAGATGTGCTCCTGCAGCCACTTCATGAGCGGCACGTCGCCGCCCAGGCCGCGTAGCAGGGTCATGGCCGCGTGGGTGTGGGTGTTCACGAGGCCCGGAATGAGCGCGTGTTCGCCCAGTTCGATCACGGTCCCGGCCTGGTACCGGGCCCGGGCCCCGGCGCTGGGCAGCAGCGCCACGATGGCGCCGCCGGCGATGGCGATACTGTGGTTCTCCAGGACCGCGCCGGCCGGTTCGACCGGGACGATCCAGCGTGCGTGGATGAGGGTGTCGACGTTTGTCATGGCCGCCGAGAATACACCAACCGGCCTATTCTTGCCTCAGGCGGCGTGACGCCGCCGGGCTTACCGGTTAAGGTGGCGAGGAACCGGAAATGACCGGTTCCTTTGACCACGCCCGGCTGCCGCCGTGCGGCTTCCCCCCGCAGGCGGCAAAGGTGCCTCTCTCTACACCTTGTTAGGAGCACGCATGCAAATCGTCACCCGTTTCTTCGGTCGCCAGGACATCGACGAGGATCAGCTCATCACCTTCCCGCGGGGCCTGTCCGGCTTCGAGCAGTGCAAGCGCTTCAAGCTCTTCCACGAGGAGGGCAAACCCAGCGTGTTCTGGCTGCAGTCCGTGGACGACCCCGACGTGATGTTTTCGGTGGCGGTCCCCGAGATGTTCGGTTTCGGCTACGAGCTGACCCTGAACGCGGAAGAGGAAAAGCTGCTGGGCATGGTGGAGCCGGAGGACGCGGTGGTGCTGGTCATGCTGCGGCGTGCAGACGAGGAGGGCGGCGAACCGCTCCCGGGCTATCCCAAGCTGAGCGGCAACCTGCGTGCCCCCCTCATCGTGAACACGCGCCAGCGCCTCGGCCTGCAGAAGATCATTACCCGCTTCCGCCAGGCCACGGTGTTGCGCGCCGTCGACGAATGAATCCCGACATCGGCCAACTGGAAGCGCTGGTGGTGGAGGCCGCCCGCGAGGAACTGTTGCCGCGTTTCGCGCGGGTCAGCGTCGAACGCAAGAGCGACGCCAGCCCGGTGACGGAGGCGGACCTCGCGGTGCACACGCGCCTTTGCGAGGCGCTGCGCGATCGCTGGCCCGAAACAGCCTTCCTCAGCGAGGAAATGCCGCAGAGCGAGCAGGAGGCCCTGCTCGCCGCCGGCGGTCCGCTGTGGGTGCTGGACCCGCTGGACGGCACCAGCAATTTCGTCGCGGGCGTGCCGCACTTCTGCCTGTCCCTGGCCTACCTGGAAGGCGGCGAGGTGCAGCTCGGCCTGGTGTACGACCCCTTGCGTCAGGAGCTGTTCCGGGCCGAGCGCGGACTCGGGGCCTACCTCAACGACGTGCCCCTGCGATCCACCGGTCCGGTGGTGCCCTTGCGGCACGGCATCGTCATGGTGGATTTCAAGCGCCTGCCGCAGGCGTTGCGCCGCCGGCTGGTCGAGCATCCGCCCTACGCCTCGCAGCGCAACTTCGGCGCCGGCGCCCTGGAATGGGCCTGGCTCGCCGCCGGTCGCGGCCATGCCTATGTCCACGGTGGGCAGAAGCTGTGGGACTATGCCGCGGGCTCGCTCATCCTCGCCGAGGCGGGCGGATTCAGCAGCACTCTGGACGGCGATGCGGTCTACAAGGCGACGGTGGCCTCCCGCTCGGTGGTCGCAGCCCGCAGCCGGGACGTTTTCAACGAGTGGTACGCCTGGCTCACGGCTTGAACCTCCGCAGGCGGTTCGGTTCCCGCCCATTGTAGGAGCGGCCTAAGGCCGCGATTCTTCCGTTCAAAGAGCCGCGCCGGTTTTCGGGAGACCTGTCAGATGACTTTGCGCACGATGGCGACTCGCCGGGCATTGCCCGGCTGTTCGCGAGCCGAAGCTCGCTCCCACAAGGTGCCCAGCGTCGATCCGTTTCCTTTCGCACTCCCAAGCGGCGATAATCCCCGCCCTCACCGATTGTCCGCACAGCCATGAACCAGCACGACACCATCCGCGCCGTCGAGTGGAACGACGGCCAGCTCCGCCTCATCGACCAGCGCCTGCTGCCTCAGGAAACGCGCTACAACACCTACACCGACGCCGCCGCCGTGGCGGGTGCCATCCGCGACATGGTGGTGCGCGGCGCACCCGCCATCGGCGTGACCGCCGCTTACGGTGTGGTGCTCGCGGGTCGCGCGCGGTTTGCCGAGGCGGGCGCGAACTGGAAGACCGCCATTGAGCAGGACCTCGCCACCCTGGCCGCCTCGCGTCCCACGGCGGTAAACCTGTTCTGGGCGCTGGATCGCATGAAGGTGCGTATCGCCGCGCTGGACGGCAGCAACCCGGAGGCCTCCCTGCTCGCCGAGGCCATGGCCATCCATGAGGAAGACGTGGCCGCCAACTACCGCATGGGTGAACTGGGCGCGGCCCTCATCGAAGGCACCGGAGGTGCCGTGCTCACCCACTGCAACACCGGTTCGCTGGCCACCGGCGGCTACGGCACGGCCCTGGGCGTGATCCGCAGCGCCTATGCCGGCGGCCGCATCGCCCACGTGTTCGCCGATGAAACCCGCCCCTGGCTGCAGGGCGCGCGCCTCACCGCCTGGGAACTGGTGCAGGACCGCATCCCCGTCACCCTGCTCGCCGATGGCGCGGCTGCTTACCTGATGAAGCAGGGCAAGGTCTCGTGGGTGATCGTGGGCGCCGACCGCATCGCCGCCAACGGCGACACCGCCAACAAGATCGGCACCTATAGCGCGGCCGTGAATGCGAAATACCACGGCGTGAAGTTCATGGTGGTGGCGCCCACCTCGACCATCGACATGAGCCTGCCCATGGGCGCCGGCATCCCCATCGAACAGCGCGCCGCCGAGGAAGTGCTCGCCCTGGCCGGCAAGCGCGTGGCGGCCGAAGGTGCTGAGGCCTGGAACCCGTCCTTCGACGTGACGCCGGCGGAGCTGATCGACGCCATCGTCACCGAAAAGGGCGTGGTGCTGAATCCCACGCCGGAGAAGATGCGGGCGTTGATGGCGGGCTGAAAGACATTCGCACGATGTGGCTCCTGCGGGTGGTCCTCGAAACCGTTGCAGGAGCCGACATCGTCGGCGAATACGTTCCTATATCCGCCGGCGCAACATCATTCGCGCCGCGCCTTCTCCCTCCTGTGTAGGAGCGGTCTCAGACCGCGATTCTTTGCCATGGTCCGCCATCGCGCCCTGAGGCCGCTCCTGCGACGGCGGTACAGGTCATCTTCAGAAAACCGCCTCAGACGCCCTCTGACGGGCTTTCGCAAACCTGCGCCATCCCCCCTTGCCGTGGTATCATACCGGCTTCTTTTTGGGTGTCAGGCCAAGGGCTTGGCGCCGCTCCGGTTGGAAAGGAAACGTCGTAATCCATGGCTGAGTTTGCGAAGGAGGTCCTCCCGGTCAATATCGAGGAGGAGATGAGGCAGTCGTATCTCGATTACGCCATGAGCGTAATCGTGGGCCGAGCGCTCCCCGACGTGCGCGACGGCCTCAAACCGGTGCACCGCCGCGTGCTCTTCGGCATGCAGGAAGGCGGCTACGACTGGAACAAGGCCTACAAGAAATCGGCCCGCATCGTCGGCGACGTCATGGGTAAGTACCACCCCCACGGCGACTCCGCCATTTACGACACCATCGTCCGCATGGCCCAGCCGTTCTCCCTCCGCTACATGCTGGTGGACGGGCAGGGCAACTTCGGTTCCATCGATGGCGACGCCGCCGCCGCCATGCGTTACACCGAGGTGCGCATGGCGCGCATCGCCCATGAGCTGCTCGCCGACATCGACAAGGAAACGGTCGACTTCGTCCCCAATTACGACGGTTCCGTGATGGAACCGGAGGTGCTGCCCACGCGCGTGCCGAACCTGCTGGTGAACGGCTCCGCGGGCATCGCCGTGGGCATGGCCACCAACATCCCCCCGCACAACCTCACCGAAGTGGTGAACGGCTGCCTGGCGCTTATAGAGAACCCGGCCCTCACGGTCGATGAGCTCATGGAGCACGTCCCCGGGCCCGACTTCCCCACCGGGGGCATCATCAACGGCGCCCGCGGCATCCGCGAGGCCTATCACACCGGCCGCGGGCGCATCTACGTGCGTGCCCGGGCCGAGGTGGAGGAGGAAGGGGGCCGCCACCGCATCGTGGTTACCGAGCTGCCCTACCAGGTGAACAAGGCGCGGCTGCTGGAGCGCATCGCCGAGCTGGTCAAGGAAAAGAAGATCGAAGGCATTTCCGAACTGCGCGACGAGTCTGACAAGGACGGCATGCGCATGGTCATCGAGCTCAAGCGCGGCGAGGTGCCCGAGGTGTTGCTCAACAACCTCTACCAGCACACCGCCATGCAGAGCGTGTTCGGCATCAACATGGTGGCGCTGGTGGATGCCCAGCCGCGCCTGCTCAACCTGAAGCAGGTGCTGGAGGCGTTTCTGCGCCACCGCCGCGAAGTGGTCACCCGCCGCACCATCTTCGAGCTGCGCAAGGCGCGCGAACGCGCCCACGTGTTGGAAGGCCTGGCGGTCGCCCTGGCCAACATCGATCCGATCATCGAACTCATCAAGGCCTCGCCGACCCCCGCCGAGGCCAAGGCGGGCCTGCTCGCCGGCGCCTGGGAACCGGGCGTGGTGCTGGACATGCTGTCCCGTGCCGGGGCCGAGAACTCACGTCCCGACGGCCTGTCCCGCGACCTGGGGTTGGTCGACGGCCGCTACAAGCTCTCCGAGGCCCAGGCCCAGGCCATCCTGGACCTGCGCCTGCATCGCCTTACCGGCCTCGAGCAGGACAAGATCATCGACGAATACCGGCAGATCCTCGACACCATCGCCGATCTGCTGGACATCCTCGGCAGCGCCGACCGCCTCATGCAGGTGATCCGCGATGAACTGGTGGCCATCCGCGACCAGTACGGCGACAAGCGCCGCACCGAGATCAACGCGACCCACGAAGACCTGTCCCTGGAAGACCTCATCACCGACGAGCCCGTGGTGGTCACGCTCTCCCACGAGGGCTACGCCAAGGCCCAGCCGCTCAGCGATTACCGCGCCCAGCGCCGCGGCGGCCGCGGCAAGTCGGCTACCGCCATGAAGGAAGAAGACTTCATCGACAAGATGTTCGTGGCCAATACCCACGACACCATCCTCTGCTTCTCCAGCCGTGGGCGCGTCTACTGGCTGAAGGTGTACGAGCTGCCGCAGGCGGGCCGCGGTGCGCGCGGCAAGCCCATCGTGAACCTGCTGCCGCTCGAACCCGACGAGCGCATCAACGCCGTCCTGCCCGTGCGGGAATACGAGGAAGGCAAATACGTGTTCATGGCCACGGCCAGCGGCACGGTGAAGAAGACCCCCCTGGTGGACTTCTCCCGTCCGCGCAGCAGCGGCATCATCGCCATCGACCTGGTGGACGACGACATCCTGGTGGACGTGGCCATCACCGAGGGCAACCGCGACATCCTGCTGTTCTCCGACGCGGGCAAGGTGATCCGCTTCAACGAGCAGGACGTGCGCGCCATGGGTCGCGTCTCGCGCGGCGTGCGCGGCATCCGCCTGAGCGGCGACCAGAAGGTCATCTCCCTCATCGTGGCGGCCGAAGGCTACGTGCTCACCGCCACCGAGAACGGCTACGGCAAGCGCACGCCCATTTCCGAGTACCCGCGCCACGGCCGCGGCGGCCAGGGCGTGATCTCCATCCAGACCTCCGAGCGCAACGGCAAGGTCGTAGGCGCCGTGCTGGTGGAGGAGAGCAGCGAGATCATGCTCATCACCGACGCCGGCACCCTGGTGCGCACCCGCGCCGCCGAGGTCTCCATCACCAGCCGCAACACCCAGGGCGTCAAGCTGATCAGCCTGGGCGCGGAAGAGAAACTCACCGGTATCGACAGCATCGCCGAGAACGGCGATGAGGACGAAGGCGAAGATAACCACGGGGAACACGGGGAAGAATAGTGTTTCTTCAGGATTATCCGGATGCGGTGTGCACACGATTCTCGGGTATTCTCAGACAGAGTGAACATGCGTCCCCCCGTGTTCCCCGTGTCCCCCGTGTTTGAGCTTTTTGAACCGTAAGGAAACCGCAATGGCGCGCGTATTCAACTTCAGTGCCGGTCCGGCCATGTTGCCGCAGGCCGTGATCGAAAAAGCCCGCGACGAGATGCTGGACTGGAACGGCAGCGGCATGTCCGTCATGGAGATGAGCCACCGCGGCAAGGAGTACATGTCCATCGCCGCCCAGGCCGAGGCCGATCTGCGCGAGTTGTTGGCCGTCCCGGCGAACTACAAGGTGCTGTTCCTGCAGGGCGGCGCCTCCCAGCAGTTCGCCATGGCGCCCATGAACCTGCTGCGCGGGAAAACGGGTGCGGACTACATCAACACCGGTGACTGGTCCAAGAAGGCCACTGCCGAGGCGAAGAAATTCTGCACGGTCAACGTGGCCGCCAGCACCGAGGCGGACAATTTCACCACGGTGCCGACGCAGGCCGAGCTGAAGCTGTCGCCCGACGCCGCCTACGTCCATTACTGCCCCAACGAGACCATCCGGGGCGTCGAATTCGACTACGTGCCCGAGACCGGTGACGTGCCGCTGGTGGCGGACATGTCTTCCACGCTGCTGTCCCGCCCCATCGACGTGAGCAAGTTCGGCCTCATCTACGCGGGCGCGCAGAAGAACATCGGTCCGGCTGGCCTCACCGTAGTGATCGTGCGCGAAGACCTCATCGGCCAGACCCTGGCGGGCACGCCCACCATGCTCGACTACAAGATCCACGCCGACAACGATTCCATGTACAACACGCCGCCCACCTACGCCTGGTATCTGGCCGGGCTGGTGTTCGAGTGGCTGAAGGACCTGGGCGGGCTCGCGGGCATGGCCGCCATCAACCAGCGCAAGGCCGAGAAGCTGTACGCTGCCATCGACAACTCGGGCGGCTTCTACGCCAATCCCGTGGCCAAGCACTGCCGCTCCTGGATGAACGTGCCGTTCACCCTGGCCAATCCCGAGCTGGACGAGACCTTCCTCAAGGAAGCCAAGGCCCAGGGCCTGACCACGCTCAAGGGCCACCGCTCTGTGGGAGGCATGCGCGCCAGCATCTACAACGCCATGCCGGAGAAGGGCGTGGATGTGCTGGTCAGCTTCATGGCTGACTTCGCCAAGCGCAACGGATAAGAAGGGAAAGGCATCGACCAAGGCATACCGGCTGGTCGATGTAGCGTTCTCGTCCCTTCTCCTTCCGGGAGAAGCCGGGATGGGAGGGCAAAGGTTCCCCACCTTTGTCATCCCCTCAACCTCGGCCCTCCGGGGGGAGAGGGCGTTTTCGGGCAGCCTGCCAGGGGCGCAAGCTACTGGTGGGCTTGTGTGCCCGTGTGCGCGAGACCTGAAGAATCCCTTCGCGACTTTGTGGCGAAATCGTCTGGTCAGGAGGGGCAGCATGTACAAGGTCTTGACGCTCAACAACATTTCCGTGGCCGGGTTGGAGCGCCTGCCACGGGAGCGTTACGAGGTGGCATCGGAAATCCAGCACCCCGATGCCATCCTGGTCCGCTCGTACGACATGCATGACATGGACATCCCGTCCAGCCTCAAGGCGGTCGGGCGCGCCGGCGCCGGGGTGAACAACATCCCCGTCGACCGCATGAGCGCACACGGCATCCCCGTATTCAACGCCCCGGGCGCCAATGCCAATGCCGTGAAGGAACTGGTGCTCGCCGGCATGCTGCTGGCCTGCCGCAATGTCTGTCAGGCCTGGGATTTCGCCCGCCAACTGCAGGGCGACGACGAGGAGATCGACAGGCAGACCGAAAGCGGCAAGAAACGCTTCGCCGGCTTCGAACTGCCCGGCCGCACCCTCGGCGTGGTGGGCCTGGGCGCCATCGGCCGTGAAGTGGCCAACGCCGCCATCGGCCTGGGCATGAAGGTGATCGGCTTCGATCCGGGTATCACCGTGGAAGGCGCCTGGCGCCTGTCCTCCCAGGTGCAGAAGGCCGGCTCCGTGGACGAGATGCTCCCGCAGGTGGACTTCATCACCTTCCACGTGCCGCTCATCGACGCCACCCGCCACATGATCAACGCCGACCGCCTCAAGCGCATGAAGAAGTCGGCAGTCCTCCTTAACTTCTCCCGCAAGGGCATCATCGACGACGAGGCCGTGGTGGCGGCCCTGGACGCGGGAAGGCTGTATGCCTACGTGTGCGACTTCCCCACCAACTCGCTGAAAAACCACCCGCGGGTGATCACGCTGCCGCATCTGGGCGCCTCCACCGCCGAGGCGGAGGACAATTGCGCGGTGATGGTCGCCGAGCAGGTGCGGGACTACCTGGAAAACGGCAACGTGTGCAACTCGGTGAACTTCCCCGAGGTGGTGATGGCGCGCGCCGAGGGGACCTACCGCCTGGCCGTGGTGAACGCGA
>JBFXES010000004.1:0-48774 GCA_050179875.1 Thiohalomonadaceae bacterium | reverse complement strand
ACGCTCTTCCGATCTCCACAATGTGGGCTCCTACAACGCAGGTTCATCAAAACGCGCGTGGGGGCCACACGGTGGGCGAATGCCTTTCCGGTCGCAGGCGGTCATCGACGCGTTATTCGCCCACAATGTGGGCTCCTACAACCGCGGGTTCATCAAACCACGCGTAGGAGCCCACACCGTGGGCGAATGCCTTTTGTCAGGTAGCGCTTCGCGCAACCTGACCTACAAGCGGCGAGAAGATTCGTCCCTTCTCCCTCCGGGATTTACGCCCCGAACGGGTAGAAGGACAGGATGAGGGGATCCCGAAACCAGGGGGAACGCAGGACAACAAAAAAGGGCATCCTGCCCTGTCGTTGCGCCGTCCCGCGCGGGATGATTCAGAACTTGAACTGCACGCCGGCGGAGAGGTGGTTGATGTCTTCGTCCATACGGGTGTATTCGGCGATGAGGTTCAGACGCGGGGTCAGGTCGTAGATGCCGCCGACGCCGAAGCTCACGTTGAACTCGTCGTCGAGGCCCGAATCCCCGCCTTCGTCATCGGCACTGATGTACACGCCGCCCAACCTGCCGCGCAGCGCGAAGTCCTGGCCCAAGGGGAGCGCGTAGACGCCATAGGCGCCGAACGACCAGTACGACAGTTCGATGTCGTCACCCGCCGCTTCCGCCTCCGCGTCGCTGATTGTGGTGGTCAGCTCGCCTTCCACGTAGAAGTTCGGCGCGATGTTCTTGCCGGCCGTGAGCGCCAGGCCGAGCGCCTCGTCAAAGTCGTCCACGTCTGCCCACACCAATTGGCCGGTAACGTAGTCGACGACGCCGCCGCCGGTCTGTTGCGCCAGGGCAGGCGCTGCAGCCAGGCCGAGGGCTGCACTCGAAGCGAGAACCAACAAGGGCTTTTTCATGGGGCTCTCCTCACTGAGGTCCATGGGGTGCACCTATGGGTGAGCGTAGCGAGCGGTGTAAGGACCCACTATGGCGGAAATGGTGAAGCGGACGTGCGCAGGCCGGGGAGTCCGGGTCACGGGCAGGGCGAGACGCCGTGCGTCGGTGAACTAACAAACGCCAGGGCGGCGTGGGCGCCGGCGTTAGTCCCATGGAGCGGGTGGACCGGTGCTTTCGCGAGATCCGGGTCAACGAGCCTTCAGGTACCGCTGACCTGATCCTGCAGGGGGACGGACGGGCGCATGATGCGCCCGTCCGCAGACCGTTCGGCTGTTCAGAAGTGGAGCTGGATGCCGGCCGAGAGGTGGTTGAGGCCGATGTCGTCGCCGTCAGTGTCGATCTCACCCATGTAGGTGAACTCGCCCATGAAGGACAGGTTGGCGCCATAACGGTAGGCCACGCCGAAGCCGAAGCTCAGGCCAAGGTCGTCCTCGTCATCGCCGTTGGCATAGGCCTTCAGCAGGCGCAGGCCGGCGCGCGCACGGGCGGAGAGGCGCTGGTCGAGGGGGAAGGTCATGACGCCGTAGCCGCCCAGGCTCCAGTAGGAGAGGCTCACGCCCGTGTCTTCGGCGGCATTGATGGTGTCGGTGAACTCCGCTTCCACGGAGAAGTTGCGCGTCACGTTGGGCAGCTGCTTGCCGGCGGTGACCACCAGGGTGAAGGGGTCGTCCAGGTCTTCGATGAGGCCCAGGGCGAACTGGGCGTTCACGTAATCCACGGGACCTTGCTGGGCGACGGCCAGGGGGCTGGCGGCGAGCAGGGCCGCGGCCGCGAGGGTCTTGATGCGGGACGTCATTCGGTGTCGCTCCTTGTTGCGTTGGTGTTTCCGGGAGCCGTAGCGGCTCAGGAACGGGCCTTCAGGGTCAGGGTCATGAACTCGAAGCCGTTTTCGCGCAGGGTCTGGCGCACGCGGTTGAGGTGATCGAGGTCCTGCAGCGGGCCGATGCGCACGCGGTGATAGGTGGTGGCGTCCACGTCCACGGCCTGCACGCTGGAGACGATGCCCAGCATGGCCAGCTCGGCCTTGCGGGCCTCCGCATCGCGCGCCTGCTTGAACGAGCCCACCTGGAGCACGTAGGTGCCCGGCGTTTCCAGGGCCGCCACGGGTTTCTCGCGCGGCGGGTTCTTCTCCTCCGGCACCTCCACCTCGAACTGCGGGAGGATGGTGTAGAAGTCGTACTGGAGCGGCTTCTTTTCCGGCGCGACCTGCGGCTTGGGCGTCGGCGCAGGCTTGGCTGCGGCTTCCTTGCGGGTTTCCGTCGGCGCGGGCCTGGGTGCGTGCGCGGCGCGGCCGGTTTGTGCCTTGGACGGCTGTTCGTTCAGGTACACCAGGAAGGCCACGAACAGTCCCACGGCCAGACCGGCCAGCAGCCACACCCACCCGGGCGCGACCTTCTTCTTCCTGGCCGGCGCACGCCGCTTGTAGTCTCGCGCCATCTACATGCTCTCGGGGGCGGACACGCCCAGCAGGCCGAGGCCGTTGGCGAGCACCTGGCGGGTGGCCAGGATCAGCGCCAGGCGGGCATCGCGCAGGCCGGCGGCATCCACCAGGAACTGGTGCGCGTTGTAGTAGGTGTGGAAGTCGTTGGCCAGTTCGCGCAGGTAGTGGGCCACCTGGTGCGGCTCGTGGGCGAGGGCCGCGGCTTCCACCACCTCGGGATATCGGCCCAGGCGGTTGAACAGCGCCTGCTCGTGATCCTCGGTGAGCAGGTGCAGGTGGGCGAGACCGGCGCTCTGGTCGTAGGAATAGCCCTTTTCCTTGAGCTGGCGCATCACCGAGCAGATGCGTGCGTGGGCGTACTGGATGTAGTACACCGGGTTGTCGTTGCTCTGCGATTTGGCCAGGTCCAGGTCGAAGTCCATGTGCTGTTCGCACTTGCGCATGACGTAGAAGAAGCGCGCCGCGTCGTTGCCCACTTCCTTGCGCAGCTCGCGCAGGGTGACGAAGGAGCCGGAGCGGGTGGACATCTGCACGCGCTCGCCGCCGCGATAGAGGATGGCGAACTGCACCAGCAGTACGTCGAGCAGGTCGGGATTCTGGCCCATGGCCTGGAGCGCGGCCTTCACGCGCGGCACGTAGCCGTGGTGATCGGCACCCCACACGTCGATGACGCGGTCGAAGCCGCGCTCGAACTTCTCCATGTGGTAGGCGATGTCGGAGGCGAAATAGGTCTTCACGCCGTTGTCGCGCACCACCACGCGGTCTTTCTCGTCACCGAAACGGGTGGAGGCGAACCACTTGGCGCCTTCCTTCTCGTAGATGTAACCCGCCTCTTCCAGGCGCGCGATGGCGCGGTCCACGGCGCCGCTCTCCACCAGCTTGCGTTCGGAATACCACTCCTGGTAGGCGACGCCGAATTCCTCCAGGTCCTGGCGGATGTCCTCGAGGATCACGCTCAGGCCCTTGTCGAACACGACGCGGTACTTCTCCTCGCCGAGCAGTTCCTTGGCGCGCGCCACGATGGCGTCGATGTGCTCTTCCTTGTCGCCGCCCTGGGGCTCGTCCGGCGGCAAATCCTGGAACACCACGGCCGCAGCGTGGTGGAAGGCGTGGCCGTGCTCGTTGCGCAGCGCGGCGGCGATGTCCCACACGTAGTCGTCGCTCTTGTAGCCGTTGGAGGGGAACTGCAGCGCCTCACCGCCCAGTTCCAGGTAGCGCAGCCAGATGCTGGCGGCGAGGATGTCCATCTGCCGGCCGGCGTCGTTGATGTAGTACTCGCGATGCACCCGGAAACCCGCAGCGGCGAGCAGGTCGGCCACCGTGGCGCCGTAGGCCGCGCCGCGACCGTGGCCCACGTGCAGGGGGCCGGTGGGATTGGCCGACACGAACTCCACCTGCACGTACTGGCCGTTGCCGATGGTGGACTTGCCGAAGGCCTCGCCGGCCTCGAGTACGTCGCGCACCACGGCGCGTACCGCTTCGGGGCTCATGGTGAAGTTGATGAAGCCGGGACCGGCGATCTCCACCTTGGCGACCTGCGCCGAGGCAGGCAGGCGGGCAAGGATGAGCTCCGCCACGTCGCGCGGCTTGCGGCTCAGGCGCTTGGCCAGGGGCATGGCCACGTTGCAGGCGAAATCGCCAAAACGCGCATCGCGCGTGCGCTCGATGATGATGTCGGGCAGTTCGCCGGTCAGTTCACCGGTTTGCGACAGGGAGGCGAGCGCGGCCTGGATGAGTTCGGTCAGATGCCTTTTCAAGGATCAACCCTTCTGGTCTGCGGAACCGGTAATTCTACGATTACGGCCCGCGCCGGGCAAAAGCCGCCTTCACGAAAAAGCTGCAAAACACGGGGGACACGGGGAACACGGGGATTTCACGAATCGACTACGGGCTACCAGAGGCTGCCGGTGTCGAACATCCTCGGCGGCCCTTCGCGTCCTTGGCGGTGATTGACCCGAGCTGACCCTATCTGCATTTCGCGTTTATTGGCGGACTTTCATGAACGGCAGGCGTCCGTCCACGTGGAACAGACTCGCGGCGAAGCGCCGGGTGTGGCGTGTCGCTGCGTTCAGGAAGGTGACCTGCTCGCCGTCCACGTCACACCACCACTCCTCGGTGTACGCCGGGCGTGTGGCGGCCAGTGCCGACGGGGTGAACAGGGCCACGTTGATGCCGCGCTCCGGGCAGCGCGCCGAAGGGAATTCGAAGGCCTCGATGCCCGCTTCACGCATGGCGGTGCCGAGGGCCTGGGTCGTCGTGTAGTCGGACGGGTGGGCCAGGGTGGCGTGGTGGTCAGCGCAGGGCGGTTCCTGCAGGCGCAGCCCGCGTTGGGCCGCGTAAGCCGTCTGGAACAGGGTGTGGCGTGTACGGATGCGCCGGGACGGCGGGGTCTCCATGCCGTGCCAGAACAGCAGACGGTACCAGGCGCATTCGGCGAGACAGGTGTTCGGGCCCAGCGAGCCGTAGAACAGCGAGGGTTCGTGACGCCGACCGTAGCGCGAACCATGGCGCAGGGGCGGATAGCGGAAGGGCGTGGCGAGCAGGTAGTGCAGGCCGTGGGTCTCCGGCGGGAGCGGCGGCTTGGCGGCCTCCAGCATCTCCTCGAGCAGGCTCTGCTCGTCCAGGGAATCCACCAGGCCGAGGGTCGCCACCTGCTCCTGGCTTTCCACGATGCGGTAAAGCTCGCCCCCGACGGGGCGTACGGCGGCGTCCAGGCCGCACTGCTGCCACAACTCCACAATTCAGACCTTGCCGCGGATGGCATCCAGATAGGAAAGCACGTGCACCAGCCCCTCGACGGTTTGCACCTGCGTGGCCGGCACGCCGCCGGTGTGGCGGTTCGGGGTGTGCATCCAGTGGCGCATGTGCTCCGGATCGCCGCCCATGAGGGCGAACAGGCTGCGGTAGCAGCGGATCAGCAGCAGCCCCAGTTCACCGGCCTTGCTGGCCGGCTCGACGCCGCGGCGGAAGACCGAGCGCTCCATGCCGATCACGCGCGCCAGGGCGGTCTGGTCGAGCCCGAGTCCCTGCCCGGCCCGCAGCAGCGACTTGGTGAGTACGGCCCGTTTGTCGTCCTTCACGGCGAGCACGGTGGTCATGGGCGGCACCTTTGTAAGTGAGGCATATGCCGAATCTAGGCGCGTATTGCGTTAATTGCAACACCGTAGGAGCCCACACTGTGGGCGAATGGGTGACGGGGCCATCGAACCTTGGTCTTGCGCAGCACCTGCACCGGAGCAGGTGATGGCACGGAATGTTTCCGTGTTCTCCGTGGCCTCCGTGGTTTGTCTTCCGGTTCGCCCACGGTGTGGGCTCCTACGGGGGCCGTTCAGAACATCTCCGCCGGGTCCACGTCCAGGGACCAGCGGGCGCGCCGGCCCTCGGGCAGGGTCTCCAGGGCGGGGGCGAGGACATCCAGCAGGCGGTGCAGGTCGGCCCGGCGCGCGGCCTGTAGCAGGAGCTGGGCGCGGTGGCGGCCGGCACGGCGTTCCATGGGGGCGGGCACCGGGCCGAGCAGTTCCACGCCGGGGTGGCCCGCGGCAACCGCCGTACGCGCGGCGGCCCGCAGGAAGTCGAGCGCGGTGTCGAGGGCGCCGGCCTCGGCGCGGATCAGGGCCAGATGGGAGAAAGGCGGCAATTCGGCGGCCCGGCGTTCGGCCAGGGCCTCGGCGGCGAAGCCGCCGTAATCGTGGGCGGTGAGCCGCGCCAGCAGCGGGTGGTCCGGGTGGTGGGTCTGGATCAGTACCTCGCCCGGCTGCTCGGCGCGGCCGGCGCGCCCGGCCACCTGCACGATGAGCTGGGCCATGCGCTCGGCGCCGCGGAAGTCGGCGCTGAACAGGCCCTGGTCCGCGTCCACGATGCCTACCAGGGTCACGTTGGGAAAATGATGCCCCTTGGCCAGCATCTGGGTACCGATGAGCACCCGCGCCTCGCCCTCGTGCACCTGTTCCAGCAGTGCCGCCAGGCTGCCCTTGCGGCGCGTGCTGTCGCGGTCGATGCGCACCACACCAGGGCCGTAGCGGCGTTGCAAGGTCTCCTCCAGGCGCTCGGTGCCACGCCCCACCGGGCGCAGATCCTCACCGCCGCATTCGGGGCAACGCGTCGGCGCGGCGTGATCGGCGCCGCAGTGATGGCAGCGCAGGCGGCGGTCGCCGGCGTAGAGGGTCATGCGTGCGTCGCAGCGCCGGCAGTCGAACACGTGGCCGCAGGCGTGGCACAACAGGGCCGGGGCGTAGCCGCGGCGGTTGAGGAACAGCAGGGCCTGGTGCCCGCGTTGCAGATGGGCGTCCAGGGCCTGCATCAGGGTGGGCGAGAGGCCGTCGTAGAGCGGCTGGGTGCGCAGGTCCACCAGGCGCACTACCGGGTGGCTGGCGGCGCCGGCGCGCTCGGGCAGCGACAGGCGCCGGTAGCGACCCTCGTTGGCGTTGTGCAGGCTCTCCAGGGAGGGCGTGGCCGAGCCCAGCACCACCGGCACGCCCGCCAGTTGGCCGCGCAGGATGGCGAGGTCGCGCCCGGAATAGCGGAAACCCTCCTGCTGCTTGAAGGACGGGTCGTGCTCCTCATCCACCACGATGAGCCCGGGGCGGGCCAGCGGCGTGAACACCGCCGAGCGGGTGCCGATGACCACGGATGCCTGGCCTTCCAGCGCCGCCAGCCAGGCGCACAGGCGTTCACCGTCGGCGAGGCCGGAGTGCAGCACGGCAATGGGCACGGCGAAGCGGCGCTGGAAGCGTTCCACCAGCTGGGGCGTGAGGCCGATCTCCGGCACCAGCACCAGGGCCTGCTCGCCCCGGGCCAGGGTGGCCTCGATGAGCCGCAGATAGACCTCGGTCTTGCCGCTGCCGGTCACGCCGTCGACCAGGAACACGCCGAAACGGCCGGTCCCGGCCAGCACCGCCTCCACCGCCGTCTGCTGGGCGGGGTGCAGCACCGGTGGGACCGACGGCGCGGCCGGCGCCGCTTGCAGGCAGGGGCGTTCCTCCGCCTCCAGCCAGCCCTTCTCCACCAGCTTGCGCACGGCGTCGCGACCGTTCTCCAGATGGGCGAACAGCACTTCCTCGTCCAGACCTTCGGGGTGGGCGGCGAGCAGGGCCAGGGCCGCGGCCTGGCGCGGGGCGCGCCGCAGCGAACCCGGTTCCACCGCGCGGCCCGCGGCCGTGAGGCGGAAACGCAGGGGCGCCCGTACCCGCGCCGGTTCGCCCTGGCGCAGGGCCACGGGCAAGGCGGTGGCGAACACGTCGCCCGGGGCGTGGTGGTAATAGGCCATGGCGCGCCGCAGCAGTTCGGTCACGTCCCGCGGCAGCAGCGGGGTTTCGTCGATGACCCGGGCCCGCTTGAGGCGCTCCCGCGGCAGTTCGCTTTCCGCGGCCACCTCCACCACCACGCCCACCGTTTCCCGCCGGCCGAAGGGCACACGCACCCGGGAGCCGGGGCCCGGGGCCGGATCGGTGGGACTCAGGTAGTCGAAGGTGCGGCGCAGGGGCGAGGGGACGGCGACGCGCAGGACGGGTGGCTTCATGGCGCGGCAATTTACCACGACAGCGGGCGGCGCGATTTTGAGAACCAGTCGTGGTTTTTCACCTAACTGCCCGTGTCGCTTCGGGAAGATCCCTTATCCACAAAACCTGTGGATAACTCTGTGGAGGAACTGGGGCTATCCGGCCCAAGGCCGCGTCACGCCTGACTTATCGTTGGTTTGGCGAGAATTTGGCCGACAAAAAATGTTGCCTGAAAACAGCAGCTTGCGAATATCACCCCGTACTGATGAAGAGCTCCCGTGCGAACACGGCCGGACCGAAAGAGGGCGCCCGGGAATGTGCATAAAGACGGCCCTGGAGCCCTGATCGCCCTTGCGGGCGGCCGTCGCGCTGTGGTAGGCGCCCGTTTCCGGGTCCACCCGCGGGATCCCCCTCAGTCGGCCTCGTGGCCGGGGGCCGGCAGGCCGTCGATGCTGCGCGCGTTGCGCTCGGCGCGGTAACCGGCCAGTACGTCCTCGCCCTTGCGCTCGGCCCATGCCAGCAGGTCCGCGCGCTCACCCTCGAAGCGGAGCAGCGGAACACCAAAGCCGCAGGAGGTCTGTACCCGGGTGACGTCCACGCGCACCAGCTGACGCACCCCGGGCAGGTCCGCAGGAAAGTACGGGCGCAGGCGGCGGAAACCCTCGCTCCCCGGCAGCAGCACTTCCCCGCGGCCGAACAGGCGCAGGATGCGGGGACGTCCGCTGAAGGCGCAGAACATGAAAGTGATGCGGCCGTTTTCGGCCAGGTGCGCGGCGGTCTCGTTGCCGCTGCCGGTGAGGTCCAGCCAGGCCACCTCATTGGGACCGAGCACGCGCAGGGTGTCGAGTCCGCGCGGCGAGCAGTTCACGTGACCGTCCGCCGAGAGCGGCGCGCTGGCGACGAAGAACATGGGTTGCGCGGCAATCCACGCCGCCATGTCGGCGTCGATGCCGGGGTAGAGCTTGGCCATGGGGGTGCCTCCTGGTGGTGGCGGGCACGTTAGCAGAACGAACGGCTACGCGGCATGGCCGCGGCGCAGCGGACGCACGTCCGGCAGGGATTCAGGTGCTTGCGAGCAGTACGGCCTGCTTGGCCTTCTCGTACTCGCCTTCGCTCAGCACGTTTTCGGAGGCGAGGCGGCGCAAGGTCTTGATCTCGCCGGAACGCAGCCGTTCCGGCGTCAGCCCGCGCTTGGTGTCGGCCTCGGCGATGCGCACGCGCAGGATGTCGAGGAAAGGCGCGAGACTGGCGTCGCCCCGGCGATAGGGGCGGATGCGCAGCAGGGGAACGCCGGCATGGCGGGTGGCAAGCACGAGGGTGGGCGCGCCCCGTACCCGGAACACCGCCCCGGTAACCACGGCGATCAGCGCGAGCAGCGTGCCCAGCGACCACGCCAGGGGCGTCCCGCCCAGGGCCAGCCAGAAGGCGATGGCGGCACCGATGCCGCTGGCCAGGGCCGTGATCAGCCAGGCGCCGGCGCGGGGCCTCTCCACGGGGAAATTGGGCGCGATGCAGGCCACGTCCACCATGAAGGAGCGCGGACGCGCGAAGGGGCGCCGCTCGTGCAGTCGCAGATGGCGGCTGTCCACCAGTTCCGCCTGCACGTCACCGAACAGGTGTGATCGTTGTTGGTAATTCGCCATACCGGAGCACGGAGGAGGAATCGGCTCCATTCTGGCGGAGAAGCCGGGCATGCCGGCGTGAAGCCCCTCACAGGGAAAACGTGACAGCCTCCCGCGTTCGCGCACGGCGGAGCGTCAAGGGGCTGTCACCCGGCCTTGCCTGCGGGAGAAAGGCCGTCGCGGGCCCGATCAGACCCGCAGGTACATCCAGCCTTCCTCCATGCGCTGGATGATGTGTTCGGCCGCGGACGGCGCCACCTGGGTGCCCCGCACCAGCACCGGTTCCTCACCCAGCGCGCGCTGCTTGTTCATGGTGATGTTGCAGGCCACGAAGCGGATGTTGGGGTATTCCGTCATGAGCGCCGCCACGCGTTCCTCGAAGGGGCTGCGGTCCTGGCGCACCAGGTCGAGCCCGCCGGCGTTGACGATGACCTCCACCTCGCCATCCGGCAGGAAATACATGAGGTCCTCGGCGCTCTCCAGCACCGCCAGGAACTTGCCCGGGTCGTGTTCGTCCACGTGCAGCACTACGCGCCGGCTGTCCTGGGGCGCGGCGACCAGCTGCATGGCAGGCTGGGCGAGCCCGGTGAAATCGTCGGTCGGCGGCGTGGCGCTCCAGCGGCCCAGCATGAAGGTGACGGGCAGCAGCAGGCTCGCCGCGACGCCCATGGCCAGTTCGCGCCAGGTCCGGCGCGGCGCCGCATGCGCACGCGGCGGCCGTGGCGGCTGCTCGAAGGCGCAGCTCACGGCCTCCTTGAGGCGGCGGAGCTCGCAGGCGCCGTCGCGCAAGGTCGGGTCGCGCTCCATTTCCTCCAGCATGCGGGCCCGATCGAGGGGATCGAGCTGTCCGTCCACGAACGCCTGCAGACGATCGGAATAGCGCTCGTTCATTTCACCCTCCTCAGCCGCGGCGTCGCCTCCTGCCTTTCGGCGATGTCCGCGAGTCGCTTTTGCAGTTCCGTGCGGGCGCGGCTCAGCCGGCTCATCACCGTGCCGATGGGGATGTCCAGGATGCCGGCCACTTCGGCATAGGAGAATCCTTCCAGATCCACCAGGGTGACCACCTTGCGCTGCCCCATGGGCAGGCAGGCGACGGCGTCGCGTACGCGCTGCACGATCTCCTGCTGGTAGCTCTGGGTCTCGGGGCAGTTGTCACAGACGAACTGCTCCTCGTCGAATTCCTCATTGGGGCGGCGCCGGCGCAGGTGCTCGCGCCAGCAGTTGTTGAGGATGCTGTACAGCCACACTTCCAGGCGCTCGTGGTCGCGCAGCTTGCCCAGGTTCTGCAGGGCGCGCGTGAGGCACTCCTGGACCAGGTCGTCGGCCGTGGCCGGGTCGTAGCTCCAGGCATAGGCCATGCGATAAAGCCTGGTGCGATTCTGCTCGACGCGCTTGCGGAGCCCGATGGTGGTGATGAAGGACATGATCTCGCAGGCCTCCCCGGTCCTGCCGGAAGAAAGATGCCCCAGCGCCCGCGGATATTCCATCCGCCGGATGGGAGAGCGTGCGGGATCTCACGGATGGGGAGGGTGCGATCAGGGCAGATCGCTGGGGTCCCAGTCCACGTGGCGGCCCTCGTCCAGGGCGTCGAGGCGGGCCATGTCCTCCGCCGCGAGGGCGAAGTCCCAGGCGCCGGCGTTCTCGCGGATCCACGCGTGGTGCACCGACTTGGGGATGGCCACCACCCCGCGCTGCAAATGCCAGCGCAACAGGACCTGGGCGGGCGTGCGCCCGTGGCGCCGGGCGATGTCGCGCAGCACGGGATCGTGGAAGCGTGTTGCCTTCACCAGCGGGCTGTAGGCCTCGAGCACGATGCCCCGCTCCCGGCACCAGGCCAGCAGTTCACGCTGGTAGAGGAAGGGGTGGAATTCCACCTGGTTCACCGCCGGCACCAGGGACGCGGCGCCGAGCAACTCTTGCAGATGGCGAATGGTGTAATTGCTCACGCCCACCGCCCGGCAGCGCCCTTCGGCGTACAGGCGCTCCATGGCGCGCCAGGTCTCGCCGCGCAGGCCCGGCACCGGCCAGTGGATGAGGTAGAGGTCCAGGTAATCGGTGCCGAGGTTGTCCAGGCTGCGGGCGCAGGCCGCGAGGGTGCTGGCGTAGCCGTGGTCGTCGTTTTCCAGTTTGCTGGTGATGAACACCTGCTCGCGCGGCAGGCCGCTCTCGTGCAGTCCGGCGGCTACCTCACGCTCGTTGCCGTAGGCCAGCGCCGTGTCCACCAGGCGGTAACCGGCTTCCAGGGCCCATACCACGGCCTTGCGGGCCTCGCGCCCGTGGGCGCGGTAGGTGCCCAGACCGAGGCGCGGCATGGCCTGGCCTGTGTTGAGGGTGATCGTGCGCTCCACGCGCGGGAGAGACGGCGGCGAGGTGGCGCGCACCTCGCCGCGGCAACGTCAGTGGACGCGCTTGGCGAGCAGTTCCTTCGCCTTCATGGCGAGCTCGCGGTTCTTGTCCTGCACTTCATGGAAGAAACTCGCCACTTCCTGGTCGCCTTCCTTTTCCGCGTCGGCGATGTACTTGCTGGCGACGTCGGCGCCCTGCAGGGCATGGTAGAGCGCGCTGACGATGTCGTAGTGCTCGTCCTTCATGCCGGAACCGACCGAACCCATAGCCATGGCAACCTCCCGAATCATGGTCGCTTTACCAAAGTGTAGGGCGCGACAAGCGCAGCGCATTGCGCCTTACACGAGCAAAGCGCCCGCCTCGGCGCAGGCCCAGCGCAGTATGGGCAGGAGGCGCGGGGGCAGCAGGGTCTCGGCGGTGGCGCAGTCCACCCAGCGGAAGGCGTGGTGTTCGGGCCGGCCCAGGAGCGGATTCACGGGCAGGTAGACGTCGGTCTGGTCGGTCACGGCCACGTAGTAGCGCGCCACCTTGCCTTCGGCATAGGGGGCGGTCTCGCGCCAGTCCTCGTCGGCGAGCAGGGTGATCCGGGTCACGCCGGTTTCCTCGGCCAGCTCGCGCCGCGCCGCCTGCAGCGGCAGTTCGCCCGGTTCCACCCGTCCCTTGGGGAAATCCCAGTTGCGGTAGGCCCGCAGCAGGAGGCACTTCGGTGGCACGCTGTCCTGCCGGAACAGCACCACGCCCGCCGAAAGTATCGATGCGTGTCTCGTCTTCTGCCGGCCTCTGCGGGTAAGCTTGGCACCGGCCCGGGCGGTCGGGCAAAGTGGCGCGGAAAGGAGATTCCATGACCTGGCCATCCGTGAAGTACGTGTTCTCGTTCGCCAGCGGTCGCCGCGAGGAGTTCGTCCTGCGCTTCGATGCGGTCACCTTCGACCTGGTCACCCCGCGTCCGCAGCCGTGTCCGGACTGGACGCGACTCAGCGTGAATCAGTGCCGCAACTGCCCGCTCACGGAAGAGACCCATTCCCACTGTCCCCTCGCCACCGCCCTGGCCGAGCCGGTGCAGCGCTTTCGCGACGTGGTGTCCTACGAGGCCATGCGCGTGGAGGTGATCACCGAGGCGCGTACCATCATCCAGGAGACCACGGCCCAGGACGGCGTCAGCGCCCTGCTGGGGCTCATCAACGCTACCAGCGGCTGCCCGGTGATGGCGTATTTCAAGCCCATGGCCCGTTACCATCTGCCCTTCGCCAACGAAAACGAGACCATCTACCGCGCCGCGGGCATGTATCTGCTGGGCGAGTATTTCCGCGCGCGCGAAGGCAAGACGCCGGACATGGCGCTGGAGGGACTGCTGGCCATCTACCGCGACATCGAGGTGGTCAACCGCGGCATCGTGGCGCGTCTGCGCGCGGCCAAGACCCAGGACAGCACCCTCAACGCCATCGTGCTGCTCGATCTCTACGCCAAGTCCCTGCCCTTCGCGGTGGAGGCGTCCCTCGGCGAACTGCGGCATCTGTTCCACGCCTACCTGGACTGAGCCTGCGGCCGTCCCCCGGGGATGCATACTTTCCCCAGGAGGACGACCGTGCTGCGCCTTTCCAACGAGGATGTCGCGCGCCTGTTCGACGAGATCGCCGATCTCCTGGAGATCCAGGACGCGAGTCCCTTCCGCGTGCGCGCCTATCGCAACGCCGCCGCCACCCTGCGCGGCCTCGGCCGCGAGGTGCGCGACATGGCGGTCGCCGGCGAGCCCCTGACCACCCTGCCCGGCGTGGGCAAGGACCTGGCCGGCAAGATCGCCGAGGCCCTGGAGACCGGCAGCATCGGCGCGCTCGAAGAACTGCATCGCGAGGTGCCGCCCAGCCTGGAGGCGCTGCTGCGCATCCCGGGGCTCGGGCCGAAGCGCGTGCGCGCCCTCTACCAGCAACTCGGCATCCTCGACCTGGACGATCTGCGCGCGGCCGCGGAGGCGGGCAAGATCCAGACCCTGCGCGGCTTCGGCGCCAAGACCGAGCAGCGGCTGCGCGAACACCTGGCGGCCCATCGCGAGAAGAAACGCCGCATCCCGCGCCACGAGGCCCGTCCCCATGCCGAGGCCCTGGAGCGCCACCTGTCCGCCGTGCCCGGGGTGGCCCAGGTGGTGGTGGCCGGCAGTTACCGCCGTGGCCGCGACACCGTGGGCGACCTGGACCTGCTGGTCACCGCCGACACCCCCGCGGCGGTGATGGAGCGCTTCAGCAGCTATCCGGCCGTGGCCCAGGTGACCGCCCTCGGCCCCACCCGCGCCGCCGTGGTGTTGCGCGGCGGCCTGCAGGTGGACCTGCGCCTGGTGCCGCCCCAGAGCTTCGGCGCGGCGCTGCACTATTTCACCGGCAGCAAGGCCCACAACGTGCGCGTGCGCCGGCTCGGCCAGTTGCGCGGCCTCAAGGTGAACGAATACGGCGTGTTCCGCGGCGCCGAGCGCGTGGCCGGCGATACCGAGTTGTCTGTGTTCGCCGCCGTGGGCCTGCCCTTCATCGAACCCGAGCTGCGCGAGGATCAGGGCGAGATCGAGGCTGCGCTCGAAGGTCGTCTGCCGCACCTCATCCGTCGCGCCGACCTGCGCGGCGACCTGCACGCCCACACCACGGCCTCGGACGGGCGCGCTTCCCTGCGCGCCATGGCCGAGGCCGCCCGTGCCGCGGGCCTCGAATACCTCGCCATCACCGACCATGGCGCCGAGCGTGGCCGCGGCGCCTGGCCCATGGACGCGCGCCGCCTGATGGAACAGGGTGAGGAGATCGACCGCCTCAACGAGGAGCTGAAAGGCATCACCCTGCTCAAGGGCGTGGAAGTGGACATCCGCGAAGACGGCACCCTGGCCCTGCCCGATGCGGTGCTCGCGCGCCTGGACGTGGTGGTCGCCTCGGTGCACACGGCCACCGCCCTGTCGCGCCGGCGCCAGACCGATCGCCTGCTGCGCGCCATGGACCATCCGGTGCACATCCTCGGTCACCCGGGCGGGCGCTTCCGGCCGGAGCGCGAGGGCTACGCGGTGGACATGGAGACGGTGATGCGTCGCGCCGCCGAGACCGGCTGCTGCCTGGAAGTGAACAGCCAGCCGCGGCGCCTGGACCTGAACGAAACCTATTGCCGGCTTGCGCGTGAGCACGGCGTGCTGGTGAGCATCGACAGCGATGGCCATGGGCCGGAAAACTTCGCCCACCTGGACGGCGGCGTGCTGCACGCCCGGCGCGGCTGGCTTGAGCCCCGGCATGTGCTGAACACGCGGTCACTGGGTGAGCTGCGCCGACTGTTGCGCCGGCGCTGACGGCGCGGCGCATGCGCCGGCTTTCCTATGCTTTGGGAAAACAGAGGAGATCGCCCGTGCAAGTTCCCCTCGACATCCGTTTCCAGGACGTGGACCGCTCCGATTGGAGCGAGGCTTTCATCCGCAGGCAGGTGGAGCGCCTGGAGCGTTACGCGGACGACATCATCTCCTGCCGCGTCACGGTGACCCGGCCCCACCGGCACCAGCACTCGGGCCAGCCCTATCACGTGGTGGTGGAGGTCACGCTGCCGCCGCAGATGAACCTGGCCGCGGTGGTGGAACCGGTGGAGGTGCCCACGCAGTCGGAGCTGCGCAACGTCCTGCGCGATGCCTTCAGGGCCATGGAGCGCCAGCTCATCAAGGCCAAGAACCTGCGTCGCGGCGACGTGAAATTCCACGACGAGGAGCTGGCCCTGGTGTTCAAGCTGTTCCCCGACAAGGACTACGGCTTCCTCAAGACCGTGGAGGGCGAGGAGATCTACTTCCATCGCAACGCCGTCCTGCACGGGGATTTCGATCGCCTCTCGCCGGGCACGGAAGTGCGCTACGAGGCCGAGATGGGCGATGACGGCCTGCAGGCCACGTCGGTGCAGATCGTCAACAAGCCCGGGGTGCGGGTCACGCCCGAGACCCTGCACCGCCCCGACCTTCCGGCCGACTGGCAGCCCTGAACGTGCCTGCGCCCAGCGCGTGCGGCAGGAGTGAAGACCGACCATGCATACCCTGCTCGTTGTTTACGAAACCGCCGACCCCGCGCACGAAGAGGCCCTGCGTCGCTTCGTCGAGGGTTTCGACGCCATGCGCTTCTCCCCCGACAGCTACGCGGTCGAGACCGACCTGGAGGCCGACGAGGTATTCCGGCGCATCCAGCCCCTGCTCGGCCGCGACGACATCGCCTACGTGTTCACCCTGGGCGACCGCTGGATGGGCTACGGCTACCAGGCCATGAACGACTGGCTGCACCGCAATCTTCACTGACGGGGGCAAAAGCCTGAACCACGGGGGACACGGGGAACACGGGGAAAATCATTATTCCTGTGGGATTCCTGTGGGAGCGGCCTCAGGCAGGGGGAATCACGGATGAATTCCCCCCGTGTTCCCCGTGTCCCCCGTGGTTAATCTTTCCCTTCTTCTCCGTACAACGCCCGCGCCCGCCGGACGAAGGCCTCGGTGAGGCGGTGGGCGAGCAGATCGGTCCAGGGGGCGAGGGCGAGCGCGGCGAGGCCGTCGGCCAGGTGGAATTCGGCCAGGCACTGGACGCAACAGCCAGCGCCTTCGCGCTCGAAATGCCAGTCGATGGCCAGCATGTGGAAGGGGCGCTCGTGTGAGCGCACGCGGATGTGGTGGGGACGGTCCAGCTCGGCCTCGGAATCGAAGCTGGCGCCGATTACGCCGATGCCAACGCGCTGGCGTGCGCGCAGGCGACCGGCCTCGCGCGACAGCGCCCGGGCCTCGCGGTAGCCCGGCACGAACTCGGGATAGCGCTCGATGTCGGCCACCAGATCGAACATCTGCTCGACGGTGTAGGGCACGTGGCGGCTTTCGCGGTGCTTGGGCATGGCTGGGTCAATCGTTACCGCTAAAGCCTTGGAAAGCCGGATACATGTAAATGTTCATTGAGGCCGCAATCACGCCGTCCTGCCTATGCTTCTTGTGCCGATCATCGGATGCCTTGGAGGTATGCCCATGTACAGACTGTTTGCGCTCATTGGCGCCCTGTTGATGGCGCTGGGCATGGCCGGCTGCAACACCATGCAAGGGGCCGGGGAGGACGTGGAGGCCGCCGGCGAGACCATCCAGCGCGGCGCGGAGGAGGCCAGCCCGAGCAACCAGTGAACACCCGGCGCCGCCGGCGCGGGCGCACCGTCGCGCCGGTGCGCGCCGTGCCCCCATGAAGCCCCCGCTCACGCAGCGCTGGCTCGCCCAGGTTCTGCTGCTGCTCGTTCTCGTGCTGCCGTCGCTGGGTTTGTCGCCCCTGCTCGCCGATGACATCGGCTTCCCCGTGATCGCGGCCTCGGTGATGGTACGCGACCTTGCCCTTCTTGGCCTGGTGGCCTATTTCGTGTGGTCCGAAGGCGAAGGGGCGCAGGCCATCGGCTGGCGCCCGGCCGGTTTCGATCGCGAGGCGGCCTTGGGTGCGCTGCTGTTCCTGCCGGTGCTCACGGGGCTCGCGCTGTTGCAGTGGCTGCTCGGGGCACTGGGATCGCCGCCTCCCGTGCCGCCGCCCGCGGCCATGATCCCGGAGGGCGCCGGTCAATGGGTGCTCGCGGCCTTCCTGCTGGTGATCGTCGCCGTGACCGAAGAGACCCTGTTCCGCGGTTTCCTGATCACGCGCCTGCGCGCGCTCTCCGGCAGCACCGCGTTCGCGCTCGTCCTGTCCACCCTCGTCTTCGCCGTAGGCCACGGCTACCAGGGCCGCACCGGCGTCGTCGCCGTGGCCGCGCTCGGCCTGTGCTACGGCGCCATCTTCCTCTGGCGCGGCAGCCTCGTCGCCCCCGCCACCCTGCACCTGCTCCAGAACGCCACCGGCATGTTCATTCTCGGCGGCGGGTGAAGAGAAAAGCTAAACCACGGGGGATATGGGGAACACGGAGAAAATCGTTTTTGCAGGAGCGGCCTCAGGCCGCTCCCACAGGTAGGGGTAACCATATTGATGGATTACCCCGTGTTCCCCGTGTCCCCCGTGGTTCGGCTTTTTTCTTTTTCTCACTCGCCGCCGGTAGCACTGCGCTTGAGGGGTGTGGCGCTGTGGGTGTAGTGGATCTGGTCGGGGGCGACGGCGCCGCCGGAGATGATGAAGGTCATGGCCTGGTCCATGGTCCAGTCGGTGGAGACGAGCTTTTCCACCGGGACGATCTCCAGGTACCCCGAAGTGGGATTGGGCGTGGTGGGCACGTAGACCGCGGCGAGCTGGCGGCCGGTGGAGGCGTCCGTGAAGACGCGGGTGACCAGGCCCACGGTCTTCATCTCGGGCGACGGGAATTCAATCAGCACGACGCGTTGCACCTGGTCGGGCTTCTGTTGCAGCACGGCGAGCAGCTTCTTGGTGCCGCCATAGATGGTGTGCACCAGGGGGATGCGGTGCATCAGGGCGTCGAACATGGCGATGAGCTTGCCGCCGATGACGTGGGTCGCCGCCCAGCCGAGCAGGTACAGGCCGCCGAGGGTCACCAGGATGGCTACCAGGGCCGCAAACCAGGGGTGCAGCAGCAGGCCGGCCGCGCCCGGCGCATAGGGTTCGAGGGCGCGGGCGAGCACGCGCACACCCGGCGTGCCCAGCGCCGAGAGCTGGCGCAGCACGAAGGTGAACACGAACCAGGTGATGAGCAGCGGAATGAGGGTCAGCACGCCCGCCAGCAGGTTGCGCTGGAGGCGCCCGATCCAGGGACGTTCACCCATGGGAAACTCCGGATGGCGGCGGATGCCGTCAGGAATCGCTACACGATACGGAAGCGGTCGCGGCAAGGCAACGGCCCGAATTGTTGCTATGGGTAGCAGTATGGACGAGAAATCACCGGACACGCTCACGGTGGAATGCTACGCGGGCTACCGCGGCGAGGAGACGCCGCGGCGCCTGCGTTTCGGCGCGCGGGTGGTAGAGGTTACCGAGGTGGTGGACCGCTGGTACGAACCGGCGCGGCGCTACTTCAAGCTGCGCGGCAGCGACGGCGGCGTGTACCTCGTGGCCCATGACGAGGGTGAGGGAACCTGGGAACTGGTGATCTACGACAGCGACACGCGCGCCGAAACGCGGCTTTCCTCCTCGGATTCGCCGGGCAGGGTGAAATAGAACGCCGCGCCGCGGCCCGGCGCGGCCTCGGCCCACAAGCGGCCGCCGTGGCGCTGCACGATGCGCGCGGCGGTGGCGAGCCCAAGCCCGGTCCCGGGCAGATCGGTGCGCAGGCGGATGAAGGGCTCGAACAGGCGCGCGCCCTCGGCCAGATCGAAGCCATCGCCGTTGTCCCGCACGAAGAAGGCGCTCTCGCCATGCCGTTCCATGGCGCCGAACTCCACTTCCGTGGCGGCGCGCCCGCGCGAGAATTTCCAGGCGTTCTCCACCAGGTTGTGCAGCAACGCGCGCAGCAGGCGCCGGTCACCCGTGGCGCGCAGCCCCGGCGCGATGCGCGTGATCACGCGCCGTTCCGGCTCGGCGTCCGCCAGCGAGGTGCTGATCTCCGCTGCCAGCGCGCTCAGGTCCACGTCCTCGCGCACCAGCTCGGTTCGCACCACGCGCGAGAGTTCGAGCAGGCCGTCGATGAGTTCACCCATGCGCACGCTCGCTGCGCCCATGCGCTCCAGGTAATCGAGGGCGACGCCGTCGAGGCGGTCGCCGTAGTCCTCGCGCAGTGCGGCGCCGAAGCCGTTGATGGCGCGCAGCGGCGCATGCAGGTCGTGCGACACGGAATAGCTGAAGGCCTCCAGTTCCTGCAGCGCGGCGGTGAGCTCGCGGGTGCGTTCGGCCACCCGTTTTTCCAGTTGCGAACGATAGCCTTCCAGCTCGCGGGTCAGGCGCTTCTGTTCCGTGATGTCGCGGATCACGAAGATGCTGCCGCCCCCCGCGCCGAAACGGGAGCGCGACACCGCCACCGGGACGGCGCCGCGGTCGGCACGAAACACCGTGCTCTCCATCACCGGCGCCTGGTCGGTCTCCTCGAAACGGAACGGCAACTCGAACAGCTCGCCCAGACGGCGGCCTTCCAGGGCCTCGCGCGGCTTGCCGAACAGGGCGGCGGCGGCCGGGTTCACGAGGCAGATGCAACCCTCGGGGTCGGTGACCACCAGACAGTCATGCATGCCGCCGATGATGGCCTCGAGGAAATCGCGCGAGACCGTGGTCTCGTCCAGGCGGGCGCGCATGCCCTGGAAGGCGCGGGTCAGTTCGGCGATCTCGTCGTGGCCCACCGCGGGGGGCAGGATGGAGCCGCCGAAGGTCTCGGGAAGCGCCCGTGCGGCCTGCGCCAGGGCCGTGATGGGACGGCTCATGCGCCCCGCCAGCCAGCGGCCTGCGAGGGCGCCGAGGAGGACGAGGCCCAGGGTGAGGCCAAAGGACCATGTCCAGGTGAGCCTGCGTCCCGCCTGGCGCAGATCGTCCACCTGTCGCTGCAGCGCTTCGATGCGCTCGGCGTGCCCATCCTGCCGCAGGCCGACACGCACCGCGCCCAGGATCTCCTGGCCCCTGCGCACCGGCACCGTGGCGACCAGGCGCTCGTTGTACAGGATGACCTCGGGGGCCTTGGGCAGCGCCATCAGGTCCATGGTTGGGCCCTGTCCGGCGCCGTGCACGCGCGCGCCCTCGTCATCGAAGACGCCCACGTGGACCAGTGAGTGATGCAGGTCGGCGCGCTGCTCCAGGGCGTCGTCGAGCAGGATGGCGATGGCCTCGTGATCACCCCGCGCGAGGGCATCGGCGACGGCGAGGCCGATGATGCGCGCAAGGCCGAGCGCCTCCGACTTCAGTTCCTCCGTCAGGGCCTGTTCCAGGGCCTCGGCGCCCAGGGTGCGCATGCCGTCCGAGGCGCGATCGAATTGCAGGTGCAGCGACGCGAGCAACACGAGCGCCACCACGACGATGACCGCCGTGATGGACAGTGTGTACTTGGCCTTGAGACGCAGTTTCATCGGCGCGTCCTGCACGAGGAAACGCCATGGTAGCGGCCGGCACTGCCGGGGTCACCCTTGGGTTGCGGGCGTCAATCCATACAACGGCGCAGGGTGGCGGCCATGCTGCGGGCACTGCCCAGCAGGCGCGCGGCGCGCTGGGGCGAGTATCCCGGCCAGCCCAGTTTGCGGAACACCGGGGTGTCCTCCAGGCGCGCCTGCATGGTGGCCGGCTGCGGCTCTTCGAGCAGGTGGGCGAGCGTGACCAGGTCGATGAGGTCCATGTGCGGACTGGCGCGGAACCAGCGTTCGGCGTGCTCCGCCACCCCGGCGAAGTCGCGCGCCAGTCCCAGCCGGGCGATCAGGACGGGGCCGGTCAGGGCGCGCAAGCGCCGCACCAGCAGGTGGAGCTCGGCCCCGCTGAGGCAGAGCTCCGGATGGGCATCGGCGACACCGAGCACCGCCACCACACCCAGGTCGTGCAGCAACCCTGCCAGCAGCGCCCGCTCCGCGACCGTGGGCGCGTGCTGGCGCGCCAGCACATGGGCCAGGCAGCCCACCGCCAGGCTGTGGGTGAAGGTGTCTTCCATGCGCCGGCGCAGCCCGGGGTCGCGCGCGTCGAACAGCGGGCGCAAGGCCAGGCAGAGGGCGAGTGCGCGGGCGTTGGGCAGGCCAAGGCGCAGCACCGCCTCCGGCGTGGTCCGCGCGTGCGGACCGTGGCCGCGATTGACCGCCTCAAGAAAGGCTTGCTCCAGCTCGGGTTGGCGCGCGATGCCCTGGGCCAGGTCTTTCAGTCGCATGCCGGGCGCGAGCAGCTCCTGCATGCGGTGGACACCCGCAGGCAAGCGGCTGATGGCGGGCTCACCGGCGCGGCAGAGTTGCAGCACCCGCGCCGCCAGTTCCACCGGCGTCGAGGCCTGCTGCTGCGCGGTCATCAGGTTGCCCACCTGGGCCCGCTCGAAGCGCAGCACGATGGCGCCGCTCTGCACCACCGCCTCCAGGTCCCCGGGACCATGCTCGAACAGCGGCCGCCGCGCACGCGGGCTGCCGCCCGGGATGTGCTCCGAAAATCCCGCGGGGCCGGTGATGGACACCTCGCCCTTGAGCAGATAGGTGATCCACGGCTGCTCCGCCGCGGCGAGCAGGCGCGCGCGCGGCGGCAGGCGCAGGACGCGCGCGCGCCGGGCAAGGGCGTGCCGCCCCGCATCGGCCAGTTCGCTGAGCGGGTACAGCAGCCGGGTCAGTCGATAGATGACGCCGTGACGACCTTCCATGGTCAGTGCGGCCCCCGTGGTGTGGCGTAAAGATAGCCGAGCGCGCGCTCAGTACGGCGGCATATGACCGCTGGCGCCCTCGAACAGCCGCTGATAATCGGGCGGCAGCTGGGCGCGCACGTCATCGATCTCGCCGGGCGACACCGCTTCCTTAAGCACCTCCAGCACCACGCGCGCGTGGTACACGGCATCGGGCAGATCCACGCCTTCCTTCTCGCATACGCGGCGGAAGAATTCGTCGGAGCTGAAGCGCTCGCCGCTGCCCGCCGTCGGGCCCTTCAGGAACTCGGCGATCTCGTGCGGCAACTGGGCACCGAGGTGCGACGGCTCATGACCCTGCAGGCGTTCCGCCAAGGTGGTGAGCGTGGCGCGGGTGGCGCGCAGGGCTTCGTCCATGGAGCGCAGTTGCGCGCGATGTTGCACCTGCCCGAGAAAATCATGGAAGTTCATAGTCCCTCCTTTCACCAGCCGCGCGTTCAGGTGCACGGTCGTCCCCGCCAGGGCGCGTGACACGGGGCAGTCGCGTTTGGCGGTCTCCGCGTGCCTGAGGAAACCGGCTTCGTCGAGTCCCGGCACGTCGCCTTCCGTATCCAGTTCGATGGCCGTGATGCGCCAGCCCGGTCCTTCCCGATCGATGTGCACCCGCGCGCGGGTGCGCAGCTTGATGGACTCGGGCGGATGACCGGCCTGCTCCAGGATCCCTGCCAGCGCCATGGAGAAGCAGCCGGCGTGGGCGGCGCCGATCAGCTCTTCCGGATTGGTGCCCGGGCCGTCGGCGAAACGCGCGGCGGCGGAATAGGGCACGGCGGGTCCGTCGGCGGGGTGGCGCAGCGTGCCGCTGCCCTGCATGAGGCCGCCTTGCCACTGCGCTTCTGCGGTACGAATCGGCATGGATCCGAGCCTCCTCAGCCGGTCTTTACCGAACGTATAGCGCAGGGGAGCCTGACGTCGGGACGTGCGAAACCGAACCGCAGAAAACGTGAAACGCAATTGACGGCCGCGGTGATTTCCGCTCGCGGCTGCGCCGCGGGTCGCGCCGAATCGCTGGCATGAAGTCGTTAGCGTGGACGCGCGATTTCGCGACGCGCCGCGCAAGCGATCGCTGAAGGCCTTTCAGACTAAGCTGGTAGTGAGGAGGCGGTTCGGGGCAGCGGCGCCAAGCTTATGACTGTCAGTTATCAAAAGGATTAACTGATAGTTTTGCGCAGCACCGGTAACCTGCATGTGATGGCAAAACTCGAATCGGAATCAGGTTTCGGTGATGCAAGACGCGGCTTCGCGGCGCGGTTTCGCGAGGCCCTCGCCGAACTCGGCCTGACACCCAAGGAACAGGCACGGCTGAGCCGATTGTTCGGCGTCTCCGGGCAGGCCGTGCGCAAGTGGGCCGAGGGCACCGCCATGCCGTCCTCCACCCGCATGCCTGAGGTCGCGCGCGTACTCGGCGTGCGCCGTGCCTGGCTGCAGGACGGTGAGGCGCCCATGCGTCATGGCGCAGGCATGGTGGACGATGACGATCCCTGCGTGTGCCTGTCCGCGGACGAACACCGGCTCATCACCCACATGCGTCTGCTCGACCCGCCCGTGCGCGAGGCCGCGATGCTGCTCATCAACCGGCTTGCAGGCGGCGAGAACAAGGAATAACCGTAAGCGCGCGGGCAGCGCTGGCCAGAAGAATATAATCGCGCTCTAATATACCGGTACTTTCCCGGGTAGGAGGGCAGCGATGCAGTTTTCCGTGGCCGACGTCGAGCGCAACCGCGCCAAGAATCCCCATGAATTGTTCATCCTGAACCTCATCGTCTTTCACCTGCTGCTGGCGCCTGCGGCCATCGCGCTGGGGATCGGCGCGTGGGCCCTGCTGCTTCCGGTGACGCTTTCCGGCGCGGTGATGACCTACATCCTGTTTCGTACCCGCCGCGCGGAGCGCCGGGACCCGTGGTTCGTCATGGCCCACTGGCAGATCACCCTGCGCCGTTGCCGCCTGCTGCTCATCGGCTATGCCATCAGCGGTGGCATCCTGACCCTCGCCTGGCTGCTCGGCATGACCATGCAGCCCAACATGCGCGAGATCATGTTCACGGCGCTCACGCGCATCGGTGTCATGCCCACGATCATCCTGGTGTTCGTGGCCTTCGTGCTGGAGTCGAACGCCCTGTTCCAGGCGGCGCGCGGCGAGGTGCCCGACGCGGTGGTGGCCCGCCACCCCGCCCCCGAGGGCCTGGCGGTCGGCTGAGCAAGGCAAGGCGTGCACCGGCGGGCGCACGCCTCCAGGGACGTCAATACACGGCCGAGCGTTTCTCGATCTCTTCCTTGCGCCGTTCGTACTCGTCGCGGGTGATGCGGCCGGACCGGTAGTCGTCCTCGAGCGCGTCCATGGCGCGCTTGTTGGACAGCTCATAGCCCGTGGCGCCACCCGCGGCGCCGCTTACCACTTCGCGGGTGCTGCAGGCTGTCATGGCGGCAAACGAAAGAAGCACGGCCAGAACCATTTTCGCATTCATTGCCGACGACCTCCCTCGACGACGGTCTCTCCGTAATACTTAGCACAGCATCGATAAGGGCATCCCGGACGTGCAAACCATCGAGGCGCTGCGCGCCACCCTGCCGCAGGCAGGCCGGCTGGAATGGATCGGGTTGCGGCCGGCGCCGCGCGCGCCGGTCGCGATGGTGCAGGAGGCGCGCGCCGTGGCCGGCCTGGGGATCGAGGGCGACCACCACGCGCGCCGGCCGGGCGGACCGCGCCAGGTCACGCTGGTGCAGGCCGAGCACCTGCCCGTGATCGCCGCCCTGTGCGGGCGCGCGTCGGTGCATGCGGAGGCGTTGCGGCGCAATCTGGTGGTGTCCGGCATCAATCTCCTGGCGCTGGTGGGACGGCGTTTTCGCATTGGCGAGGTGTTGCTGGAAGGCGTCGGCCCGTGCCCGCCCTGCTCACGCATGGAGCGGACGCTCGGTCCAGGCGGTTACAATGCAGTACGGGGTCACGGCGGGATTACCGCGCGCGTGCTCCGGGGCGGTACCCTGCGCATCGGCGATGCTGTGCGCCCAGAAGAAGCCGGAGAAGAAACCTGATGAATCGTCCCCCGTTGTTCACGCCGGAACTGGCCGCGGAACTTGAAGTGCTGTCGCGCTTCGATCTGCATTCCCTGCATACCGGCATCAAGATCCACAAGGACGCCTCGCCCAGCGTGGCCAGCGCCGCCATCCGCCTGCACAGCAAGGGCCTCATTACCGCCGAGGACGGCGGATTTCTCACCGATCTGGGCATCGAAGTGGCCGAGCACCTGGAGCACGTGCTCACTGCGCTGCGCGGGGCGGTGCACTGATGCTCGACGTGTCCGGCGCGCGGCCCGGGCCGCGCGAACGCCATCTGCGCCGCCGGATGCACAATCCCCTGTTTCCCGCCGCGCGGCGCGAGGTGAGCGCCGCCGAATGGGACGCGGCGCGCCGCGCCGACGCCGAGCAGTTGCAGGACTTCATGGCGCGCTTCCAGGCCATGGTGCAGGAGGCGGCGGCCTTGCGTGCCAATGAGGAGAGCGAGGTGGTGCTCGCCCTCAAGGCGCGGCTCGACCAGGCCTATGCGGAAGCCTGTGCGTTGGGCGGCGACCTGGAGGCGGTGAAGGACGGGCTGAGGCGCCTCATTGCCGCCATCATGGGTGCGGTGCGCCGCGGCGCCGCGGGCGACGCCCGCGCCTTGGCAGAGCTGGACGACGAGGAACTGGCGCGCGAGCAGCAGGTGCGCCTGCTCGAACACCCGCTGGTGGCGGACCTCCTGCTGGCCGCTTCGCCCATACCCGCCGACGAACTGGCCCCCAGCCTCCTTTCCGCCTCGGCCGAGGCCCTGGACGCTGCCCTGTGGCTGTTCGATGCCGAGCCGCTGGCCGAGTTGTGCGCGCAAGCCCGCGCCGTACTGGCGCACGTGCCGGAGCCGCCGGCGGAGGCGCAGGCGCGGCTGGCGCAGCTCCAGCAGGCGGTGCCGGTCAACTGAGCCGTCGTTTTTCCCGCAGCTACCCAAGGTTTCGTAGGTCACGTTGCGAAGCTACGTGACATCTTGGGCGCTTCGCGCCAAGAAGACGATCTTGCGCAGGTCACGTTGGCGCGTAGCGCAATGCGCGGGTGAAAGTGTCACGTACTTCGCAACGTGACCTATGCGATCTCCCAGCGGAAGTTTGATGCCTTATCCCAACTCCCGCGCTAATGCAGCTTGATCCGCGGGTCCACGCCGCGGCGCAGGATGCGCAGTGCCGTGAGCAGCATTGCCCGCCACCAGCCGTACAGCGCCACCTGGTGCATCTTGTACAGGCTCAGGTACACCATGCGCGCAAGGAAACCCGAGATGTGCAGGTTGCCGGTGAGATTGCCCATGAGGTTGCCCACGGTGCTGTAACGCCCGAGCGCCACCAGGGAACCGTAGTCGCGGTAGCGGTATTCGGGCAGGGGTTGCCCGCGCAGCCGGCGTTGCATGGATTTCACCAGCATGGAGGCCTGCTGGTGCGCGGCCTGGGCGCGTGGGGGCACGGTCTTGCCGCTGTCGTCCAGCGGGCACGCGGCGCAGTCGCCGAGGGCGAAGATGTTGGGATCGCGGGTGGTCTGCAAGGTGCGCGTGACCACGAGCTGGTTGATGCGGTTGGTCTCCAGGCCGTCGAGGTCGCGGAGGAAATCGGGCGCCTTGATACCCGCCGCCCACACCTTCATGGCCGCCGGGATGAAGCGCCCCGAGGCGGTTCGGATACCCTCCGCCGTCACTTCCACCACCTGCTCGCCGGCGAGCACGCTCACGCCCAGGCTTTCGAGCACCCGTTGCGCGCCCAATGCAAGCCGCGGCGGCAGCGCCGGCAGAATGCGCGGATTGGCCTCGATGACGCTGAGGCGGATGTGCTTGTCGGGGTCGATGCTGTCCAGCCCATAGGCGGAAAGCCGGCGCGTCACGTGGTAGAGCTGGGCCGCCAGTTCCACGCCGGTGGCGCCGCCGCCCACGATGGCCACATCCAGTTGGCCCGGTTCAATGGGCTTGCCCTGGGTGTGGGCGCGCAGCATGCGTTCGAGCAGCGCGGTCTGGAATTTTTCCGCCTGGCGCGTGGTGTCGAGGAACAGGCAGTGTTCCTGCACGCCGGGCACGCCGAAGTCGTTGCTGATGCTGCCCACGGCCATGATCAGGGTGTCGTAGCGGAAGCGGCGCTCGGGGATGACGAGTTCACCGGCTTCGTTGCAGGTGGGTGCGAGCAGCACCTCCTGGCGTGCGCGGTCCAGCCCCACCATGCGGCCGAGGCGATAGCGGAAGTGATGCCAGCGCGCCTGGGCGAGGTATTCGAGTTCGTCTTCGCTGGTGTCCAGGGTGCCAGCGGCCACTTCGTGCAACAGCGGCTTCCAGACATGGGTGAGGCCGGAATCGATGAGGGTGATGTCCGCGAGGCCGCGCCGGCCCAGGCTGTCGCCCAACCGGGTGACCAGTTCCAGCCCGCCTGCGCCGCCGCCGACCACGATGATGTGATGCCGATGCGTCATCCGTGCGTTCTTCTTCGAAGTGTGGGAGGCGAGCTAGTCTAACAAGCCCGCCGCGCCCGCACACGGCCCTCGCCGCGCCTGCTTTACTTGGGGAAACACATCCAGGGTCGCGCGCACCCCTTCCATGGACAAGGCCGGCCGACAGATCGTCATCAAGGGCATCACCCGGGAAGGCCGTCCCTTCCGTCCCGCCGACTGGGCGCAACGTCTCACCACCGCCGTGGCGAGCCTCGGGCCCGATCGCCGCATCGTGTTCCATCCCGCGGTACGTATGGCCACGCGCCAGGGGGTGGCCTGCGTGGTGGTGGACGGGGCGCTGTACGGAGATGACCCCTTGCTGTTCGAGTTCTTGCTGGGTTTTGCCAGGAACAACGACTTGCAGGTGGAGGAGATTGTGATGCTCGCCGATGCGGAGGCGTGACATCACACCATCGCGGCGGGTCAGTTTCCGGCCTCGGGCCAGTTTTTGATGTAGTTGCGCAACAGACGGTTCTCGAAGCGCACCTCGGTGAGCAGGGCCTGCACGATATCGCCGATGGAAATGATGCCCATCAGGCGATCCCCATCCATCACCGGCAAGTGGCGCACACGTCTGCCCAGTTCGTTGTGGAACATGAGTTCCATGGCGTCATCGATGTCGTCGTCTGCATCGCACCAGATCAGCCGGGGCGCCATCACTTCCCGCACGGTGATCTCGCGCAGCTCGTCGAGCCGCGTGTGCACCGCCCGCATGACGTCACGCTCGGTGACGATGCTCACCAGGTCCTCGTTTTCCAGCACCGCCAGGGAGCCCACCCGGTGGCGCATCATGATGGCCACGGCGTCGGTGAGCGGTTGTTCGGGGGCGACGAAGTAGAGGTCGTAGCCCTTGGTGTTGAAGATATGCCTTACTTTCATTTCGCGATTTCCCGGCGGATGCGGAAAACTGTATCAGAAGCGCCCCGTCGGGCAAGCAGCGGCTTGGCAGTCTCATGCCAGGTTGCAGTTGATCCCGCCGGCCCAGCGGCCGCGATCCCGGCGCAGCACGCTCACCGACCGCGGGAACGTGGCCGAGCGGAAGGGCTAGTGTTTTGCAGACTCGCCGTAGACCAGCCTGGCCATGCCGCCCGCGATGTGGCTGCGTTCATAGAGCTCCTGGGGCGGCGCCGAAAACATCCGGTCCCGCGCCTCGTCCACGGGGCCGGTGAGCACGTTCTCCACCAGGTCGCGCGAGAGTCCAAGATCGTCCGCGATGTCCTCGAGGCGCCAGTGTTCGTCTTCCTGGCGCAGCACGATATAAGCGGATTGCATGAGATGGGGCAGCCACATAAGGCGGCGCTCGCGGACCATGCGGCCCAGACCGCCCGATGCATCCACCGCCGCGAGAAACAGCTCCAAGACACGATCGCTGCCGTCCTGTCGCATAGGGTTGCCCCCGTGGTTTGCTGACCTTAAGTCTAGGGAATCCTCAATCAAAACCAAGAATGGGAACCTGCGAGGCGAGCACCAGGATCAACGGCGCGGGACCCTGCCCGGCACCGGCTTCCGGCCTGAAAAAGACGCCTTGACGGGGTGTTATTGACTCGTGCGCCAGCCCTCGCGCCCGCTGTGAACGCAATCACGCTGCCGGCCAGTTCAGCATCATCGTGATGATGCCGGACGTTCGATCAAGTACAGTTACACCCAAAATCTTGGAGCGGCTGCAAGCAGCCGTTACTGTGAGGAAAGACCATGCCTACCAAGGCGCTGTTGCGAAGTTCGCCCATCCCATCCCTGACCGAGCTGCCACCGCTCGGCATGGACACGGATTCCATTGCCGAGGATTTCCGTCGTTATTTCCTGCACGCGCTCGGGCGCGACAAGTACTCCGTCAGCTCGCCCCATTACCCCTATATGGCCTTGGCGCTGGCGCTGCGCGCGCGCCTTATGGAGCGCTGGAAAAACACCCGTTACGCCTACGAGGAAGCGGACTGTAAACGCGTGTACTACCTGTCCCTGGAATTCCTCATGGGCCGCACCCTGGGCAACGCCATGCTCAACCTCGGCGTGAAGGACGAGGCCACGGAAGCCCTCTATCGCCTCGGGATTTTCATGGAGGAGCTCATCGAAGCCGAGCCCGACGCGGGCCTCGGCAACGGCGGTCTCGGCCGCCTCGCCGCCTGCTTCCTCGACTCCTGCGCCACCCTGCAACTGCCCGTGCGCGGCTACGGCCTGCGCTACGAGTACGGCATGTTCCGCCAGCGCATCGCCAACGGCTGCCAGGTGGAGGAGCCGGACCACTGGCTCATGAACGGCAACCCGTGGGAGCTGGAGCGTCCTGAATACACACAGCGCGTGAAATACCGCGGCCGCAGCGAGGCCTATCGCGACGAGCAGGGCCGTCTGCGCCATCGCTGGGTGGACACCTCCGACGTGCTGGCCGTGCCCTACGACATCCCGGTGCCCGGTTACCGCAATGAAACGGTGAACACCTTGCGCCTGTGGAAGGCCGCCGCCACGGAAGAGTTCGACCTCGGCGAGTTCAACGCAGGCGAATACGCGGAATCGGTGGCCGCGAAGAACGCCGCCGAGAACATCACCATGGTGCTGTATCCGAACGACGCCAGCGAGAACGGCAAGGAGCTGCGCCTGCAGCAGCAATACTTCCTCGCCTCGGCCAGCCTCCAGGACGTGCTGCGCCGCTGGGTCTGGGTGCACGGCAACGACTTCACCCGTTTCGCCGACACCAACTGTTTCCAGTTGAACGACACCCACCCGAGCATCTCGGTGGCCGAGCTCATGCGACTGCTCATGGACGAGCACGGGCTGGGTTGGGACGAGGCCTGGAGCATCACGTCGCGCACCATGGCCTACACCAATCACACCTTGCTGCCCGAGGCGCTGGAGCGCTGGCCCGTGCGCATGTTCCAGCAGCTGTTGCCGCGCCTGCTGGAGATCATCTACGAGATCAACGCGCGCTTCCTCACCCAGGTGGCGCAACGCTGGCCCGGCGACGTGGATCGCCTGCGGCGCATGTCCATCATCGAGGAAGGCAGCGACGCCCAGATCCGCATGGCGTATCTCGCCATCGTAGGCAGCTTCTCCGTCAACGGCGTCGCCGAGCTGCATTCGCGCCTGCTGGAGCAGGGCCTGTTCCGCGATTTCCACGACCTCTGGCCGGAGAAGTTCAACAATAAGACCAACGGCGTGACCCAGCGCCGCTGGCTTGCCTGGTGCAACGCGCCGCTATCGCAGCTCATCAGCGATACCATCGGCGACAGCTGGGTGCGGGAACTCTCCCACATCGAGCGCCTGAAGCCGTACGCCGACGACCCGGGCTTCCGCATCCGCTGGCGCGAGGTGAAGCGCGAGAACAAGGAGCGCCTGGCGCATCTCGTGCAGGAGAAGTGCGACGTCACCTTCAATCCGGACGCCATGTTCGACGTGCAGGTGAAGCGCATCCACGAATACAAGCGCCAGTTGCTCAACGTGCTGCACGTGATCCACCTGTACGACCGCATCAAGCGCGGCGATACGGACAACTGGACGCCCCGCTGCGTGCTGTTCGGCGGCAAGGCGGCGCCGGGCTACTTCATGGCCAAGCGCATCATCAAGCTCATCAACGCGGTCGCGGAGGTGGTCAACCGCGACAGCGATGTGGGCGACATGCTCAAGGTGGCCTTCCTGCCCAATTACCGTGTCTCCGCCATGGAGGTGATCTGTCCGGGCACCGATCTTTCCGAACAGATCTCCACCGCCGGCAAGGAGGCCTCGGGCACCGGCAACATGAAATTCATGATGAACGGCGCCATCACCATCGGCACCCTGGACGGTGCCAACATCGAAATCCTGCAAGAGGTCGGCCGCGAAAACTTCTTCCTGTTCGGTCTCACCGCCGAGGAGGTGGAGGCCACGCGGCGCATCTACGACCCCGAGGGCATCATCGAGCGCGACCCCGACCTCAAGCGCGTCATGTCCCTGCTGGAATGCGGGTTCTTCAACCAGTTCGAGCCGGGCATCTTCGATCCCATCATCCAGTCCATACGCAACCCGCAGGACCCGTGGATGACCGCCGCGGATTTCCGCAGCTACATCGACGCCCAGCGGCAGGTGGACATCGCCTACAAGGACGAGGAGCGCTGGGCGCGCATGAGCATCCTCAACACGGCGTCGAGCGGCCGGTTCTCCACCGACCGCACCATGCTCGACTACAACCGTGACATCTGGCACCTGAAGCAGGTGCCGCCGGTGCCCATGCGCTGATCACATTCCACCGCAGAGGACGCAAAGGAGCGCAAAGGTTCTGTATGGAGAAGGGTCCGCGGATGAACGTGAACCTTGGCGCACCCTTGCGTCCTTTGCGGTGAATGAATCGATGTCCATCTGGAATACCATCGCGGCACACGTCGCCCGCGTCACGGGTGAAGCCTTCAATCCGGCAGCGCCCCGCGCCGTGGGCGGCGGCTGCATCAACGAGACGGTGGTGCTGGCCGACGGGCCGCGCCGCTTCTTCGTGAAGACCAACGCCGCGGCGCGGTTGGCCATGTTCGAGGCCGAGGCCGAAGGACTGGCCGCCATCGCCGCCACGGCGAGCGTGCGCGTGCCGCGGCCGGTATGTCACGGCGCCGCGGGTGAGCGCAGCTACCTGGTGCTCGAATACCTCGCCCTGGACGGCCGCGGCGGTGATGAGGCCCTGGGCATTGCGCTCGCCGCCATGCACGGTCACACCGCCGCGCGCTTCGGCTGGCACCGCGACAACACCATCGGTAGCACGCCGCAGCCCAACGGCTGGATGGACGCCTGGCCCGCATTCCTGCGCGAGCGCCGCCTCGGTCATCTGCTGCGGCTCATCGCCGCGCGCGGCGGGCCCGCCTCCCTGCTGTGCCAGGGCGAGAAGCTGCTCGATGGCCTGGAAGGATTTTTCTCCGGCTACACGCCGGTGCCGTCGTTTCTGCACGGCGATCTGTGGGGCGGCAACTGGGCCACCCTGGATTCGGGCGAGCCGGTGATCTTCGACCCGGCCGTTTATCACGGGGATCGTGAGGCGGACCTCGCCATGACCGAACTGTTCGGCGGCTTCTCGCCGCGCTTCTACGCCGCCTATCGCGAGGCCTGGCCGGTCGACGGGGGCTATGCGGTGCGCAAGGACCTGTACAACCTGTACCACGTGCTCAACCACTACCTGTTGTTCGGGGGCGGTTATGCGCGTCAGGCGGAAACCATGATGACGCGCCTGCTGGCGGCGCAGCGCTGAACACCTTGCGTGAAGTGGTGCGCCCCACCGACCGCGGGCGCGCTATCATAGGCCGCCTTCCTGCCTCACACCCCTGGTCCAACCGGAGCCGCATGTCCGCGCCTGATTCCCGTTATCCCGGCCCGTTCTCGTGGCGTTTCCTGCATCCCAGGTATCTGGGCGCCTGGCTCGCGGTGGGCGCGCTGCGCCTCATTGCCCTGCTGCCCGGCCGCTGGCGCCTCGCGCTCGCCTCGCGCCTGGGCGACCTCGCCTATGAGCGCAACGCCAAGCGCCGCACCATCGTCGAGATCAATCTCGCCATGTGTTTTCCGGAGAAGTCGGCGCAGGAGCGCGCCGAGCTGGCGCGCGGATTCTTCCGCCAGTTCATGCAGACACAGTTGGACTACGGCCTGCTGTGGTGGGGGTCAGGGCGCGCCATCGATGCCCGCATCACGGTGGAAGGGGAGGAACATCTGCGCCCGCACGTGGAAGCCGGGCGGCCGGTGATCCTGCTCACGGGGCACCACGTGGCGGTGGACTTCGCGGGTATCGCCATCAACCGCCGCTACAAGGCGACCAGCATGTTCAAGCGCCTGCGCGACCCGGTGCTGGACTGGTTCGTGGCGCGCGGGCGCACCCGCCAGGGTGGGCTCATGTTCGAGCGCAACGACAACATGCGCCCGCTGGTGCGCCTGATTCGCAATGGCTACCTGTTCTACTACATGCCCGACGAAGACCTGGGCCCGGAAAAATCCGTGTTCGCGCCCTTCTTCGGCGTGCCCGCCGCCACCCTCACGGCGCTGGGCAAGCTCACCCGCCTGTGCGGCGCCGTGGTGGTGCCCTTCATGGCCTACCACCGCGACGGCCGCTACGTGGCGCGGCTGTTTCCCGCCCTGGAGAACTACCCCACCGGGGACGACGTGACAGACGCCACGGCCATGAACCGCGCCCTGGAGGACATGATCCGCCTCGACCCTACCCAGTACGTCTGGTCCCTGCGCCTGTTCCAGACCCGCCCCGACGGCCTGCCCGACCCCTACCCGCGCAAAGGCCGCGGTCACAGGGTTGACGTAGGGGTATAACGCGGAGGACGCGGAAAACGCGGAGGACGCGGAGAGTGCTTTTACGGTGGAAAGCGGACTGCTATCGAGATTCTCTCGCGGGGGCCATCACTCACTAATGGCATTTTTCTCCGCGTTCTCCGCGCCTCCGCGTCCTCCGCGTTGATCCCCTTCAGTACACCCGCGGCTCGCCCTTGGGCCGTGTGCGGAAGCGCTTGTAACTCCACTGGTATTGCGCCGGTGCCATGCGCACGCACTGTTCCACGCCGTGGTTGAGGGCGGCGGCGGAGGTGTTCAGGTCGGGCGAGTCGATGCCTGCGGGCGCGGGGATGATGCGCAGGCGGAAGCCGCGGCCGCGCGGCAGGCGCTCGGCGAAGGTGAGGAACACGGGCACGCGGGTCTTGGCGGCGAGCCGTGACACCAGGGTCATGGTGTTGGCCTGGACGCCGAAGAACGGCGCGAACGCGCCGTCCGGATCGCGCGGATCCTGGTCGGGCAGGATGCCGATGAGCCGCCCTTGTTTCAGCCCCTGGTACAGCGCGCGGATGCCGTTCGCGTCGGTGGGCACCAGTTGCGCACCGGTGCGCTCGCGCGCCCGGCGCACGATGTGCTCGAAGGCCTGCTGCCGTGGCGGGCGGTACATGGAGGTCATGGGATAGCGCGAGCCGAGATAGAGGCCGGCCATCTCCCACGAACCAAGATGGGGCGAGCAGATCACCGCACCGCGGCCGCTGGCGAGCGCGTCACGCAGGGCGGCCTCGCCCTCCACCTCCACCACCATGCGCGCCCGCGAGGGCGGGCCCAGCCAGATGGCCACAGTCTCGGTCAGGGTGCGGCCCGATTCAATCAGGCTGGCGCGTTCGAGGGCGCGCCGCTCCTGTGCGTTCAACTCGGGAAAACACAGCTCGATGTTGCGCCGGGCGACGGCGCGGTGCTCGTTGGGCACTACTGCCGACAGCCAGCCGAGGCCGCCGCCCAGCGCCTGCACCCAGGCGAACGGCAGGCGCGCCGCCAGGCCCAGCACGGCGGTCAGCGCCCGCGTGGCGATCCCGGGCGCGGCCACGTCGGTCTGGCGATTCATGACGAGCCGTCCGCGGCGCAGGCCGCATCGGCGTCTGCGTCTTCCTCCTCCTCGGCGCGGGGCTCGGGCGTGCCCTTGCCGCCCATGAGGGGCCGCATGGCCGTGAGGAGATTGCGAAAGATGGTGTGGTGGCGCTGTTCCTCGGCGGCCAGCAGTTCCTTCATGTGCTGGCGCTCCGTGGGCATGGTGAAACACGCCGGGCAGGAATCGGGCACCACGGGCAGGTTTGCTGCCGCGGCGAAGTCGCGGGTCTGCCGCTCGCGCACATAGATGAACGGACGGATGACGCGCAGATCGCCGGCGTCGATGGTGTAGTGGGCTTTCATGGTGCGTAACTGACCACCATGGAAGGCCGACATGAGGAAGCTCTCCGCCAGGTCGTCCAGGTGCTGGCCCAGCACGATCACGTTGTAGCCGTGGTCGCGCGCGATGCGGTAGATGATGCCCCGCTTCATGCGCGAGCAGTAGGCGCAGAACGAATCCCCCTCCTTGAGATGGCTGAGGGCGCGTTCCGCGAGGGGCTCGGCGTGGTAGTGATAGGGCACGCCCAGCGCGGCCATGTAGGGTTTCAGGCCGGAAGGGTCGAAGCCCGCGATCTGCGGATCGACGGTGACCGCGCCCACCTCGAATCGCACGGGGGCGCGGCGTTGCAGGTCCAGCAGGACCAGCAGCAGGGAAAGCGAATCCTTGCCGCCCGAGACGCCCAGCAGCAGGCGATCGCCCCGACGGATCATGTCGTAGTCGCGGATGGCCTCGCCGGCGGCGCGCAGCAGCGACCTGGGTGGTTTGGCGTAACTCATGGACATAGGCGCGCCATTCTACCGCGGCCGGCGCGTGCGGTCGCAGCGGATGCATTACAAAGGCTTGGCCAAGAGTCGCGCGCTGCGGTAAAACTCTGCTTCATGAAAACGCCCGTCCTGCAACACCTCACCCCGCGCGAGGCCTGGGAGTTCATCCAGAACGATCCCCACGCACTCCTCATCGACGTACGCTCCACGGCGGAATTCCTGTTCGTGGGCCATCCCATCGGCGCCATCCACATCCCCTGGATGGACGAGCCCGACTGGACCGTGTGCGCCGATTTCGTGCCCCGCGTGCGCCGCGCCGTGCTGGGCGGCATCGGCTCCTCCGCCCACGAACCCACGGCGCCCGTGCTGCTCATCTGCCGCAGCGGCAAGCGCTCCGTGGACGCCGGCTGGGCCCTGCTGCGCGCGGGCTTCACCAAGGTCTACAACGTCCTCGACGGCTTCGAGGGCGACCTCGACGAACACCGCCACCGCAGCACCCTGGGCGGCTGGCGGTATGAGGGTTTGCCCTGGGAGCAAGGTTAAGGCTGATGTGGGAGTGAGTTTATGCCCGAAGGGTGCTTCCGCTCGCGATTTCCCGGGGAAACGGCATGGATGCCAGGAACCCACCTTCATCGCACCGGTTGCGGGTCCGCGGATATTCCGAACCCGGCGCCGTCTACCTGGTGACCGCGACCACCCGTGAGCGCCGCCCCTGGTTCCTGGACTTCGGCAACGGACGAATCCTTATCCAGGCCCGGAAATATCAGCAGCATTGTGGAAACGCGACGTCACTTGCATTTGTGATCATGCCGGACCACGTCCATTGGCTCCTGCAGTTGGGGAAAAAACGTTGTCTTTTCTCGGTGGTGCAGCAGGTCAAGGGCTGGTCGGGGCACAGGATCCTCGCTGCCACCGGCACCGGGGGACCTGTGTGGCAGCCGGGATTTCACGACCACGCGGTGCGGAAGGAGGAAGACCTCCGGCGTATCGCCCGCTATGTCATCAGTAATCCAGTACGGGCGGGATTGGTCGAAGGGTCGGCGATTACCCGTTATGGGATGCGGTCTGGCTCTGATCCAGCGGCGTGTCGCGAGCGGAAGCACCCTTCGGGCATAAACTCGCTCCCACATGCACCCGACAAGCGACTTGTTGTGGGAGCGAGCTTCCGCTCGCGACCAGCCCACACACCGCGGCGTGATAGAATTCCACGTTCACCCGAACCGATCCCCCGCATTCCCATGCCGAACGCCCGCGCCGCCCGTCTCCAGTCCCTCCTCGCCCAGCGCATCCTGATCCTGGACGGTGCCATGGGCACCATGATCCAGCGCCACAACCTGACGGAACAGGATTATCGGGGCGAGCGTTTCGCCCATTGGCCGCGTGATCTGAAGGGCAATAACGATCTACTCACCCTCACCAGGCCCGAGGTCATTGCGGGTATTCACCGTGCCTACCTGGAAGCCGGCGCGGACATCATCGAGACCAACACCTTCAACGCCAACACCGTCTCCATGGCCGACTACGGCATGGAGGAACTGGCCTATGAACTGAACCTGGAAGGCGCGCGCCTGGCGCGGCGGGTGGCGGATGAGTTCAGCGATCGCTTTGTCGCCGGCGTCCTCGGCCCCACCAACCGCACCGCCTCCATTTCGCCCGACGTGAACAACCCGGGCTTCCGCGCCATCGGCTTCGACGAACTGGTGAGCGCCTACCTGGAAGCCGCGCGCGGCCTGGTGGACGGCGGCGCCGACATCCTGCTCATCGAGACCATCTTCGACACCCTCAACGCCAAGGCCGCGGTGTACGCCTGCGAGACCTTGTTCGAGGAACGCGGCCAGCGCTGGCCGGTGATGATCTCCGGCACCATCACCGACGCCTCCGGCCGCACCCTCACCGGCCAGGTCACCGAGGCCTTCTACAACTCCCTGCGCCACGCCCGGCCCATCAGCATCGGCCTCAACTGTGCCCTGGGTGCCAGGGAACTGCGCCAATACGTGGAGGAGATGGCACGCATCGCCGAGTGCCACGTGTCGGCCCATCCCAACGCGGGCCTGCCCAACGCCTTCGGCGGCTACGATGAGACACCGGCCATGATGGCCGAGGAGATCGCCGAATGGGCGCGCTCCGGTTTTCTCAACATCGTGGGCGGCTGCTGCGGTACCTCGCCCGAACACATCCGCGCCATCGCCGAGGCGGTGAAGGGCATCGTCCCGCGCCAGCTGCCCGAGATCGCCCCCGCCTGCCGCCTGTCCGGCCTTGAGCCCCTCAACATCACCGACGACTCGCTGTTCGTGAACGTGGGCGAGCGCGCCAACGTGGCAGGTTCCGCCAGGTTCAAGCGCCTGGTGATGGAAGGCAACTATGCCGAGGCCTTGTCCATCTGCCGCGAGCAGGTGGAAAACGGCGCGCAGGTGATCGACGTGAACATGGACGAGGCCATGCTGGACGGCAAGGCTGCCATGGTCACCTTCCTGAACCTGGTCGCCTCGGAGCCGGACATCGCCAAGGTGCCGGTGATGATCGACTCCTCCAAATGGGAGATCATCGAGGCGGGTCTCAAGTGCATCCAGGGCAAGGGCATCGTCAATTCCATTTCCCTGAAGGAAGGCGAGGCGCCCTTCATCGACCACGCGAAAAAGCTGCGCAAGTACGGCGCCGCGGTGGTGGTGATGGCCTTCGACGAACAGGGCCAGGCCGACACCTTGCAGCGCAAGCAGGCGATCTGCGCGCGCAGCTACCGCCTGCTCACTGAGCAGGCCGGCTTCCCGGCGGAAGACATCATCTTCGACCCCAACATCTTCGCCATCGCCACCGGCATCGAGCAGCACAACAACTACGCCGTGGATTTCATCGAGGCCACGCGCTGGATCAAGCAACACCTGCCCCACGCACTCATCTCCGGCGGCGTGTCCAACGTGTCGTTCTCCTTCCGCGGCAACAACCCGGTGCGCGAGGCCATCCACGCGGTGTTTCTCTATCACGCCATCCGCGCGGGCATGGACATGGGCATCGTCAACGCGGGCCAGCTCGCGGTGTATGACGAACTGCCGGCCGAACTGCGCGAGCGCGTGGAAGACGTGGTGCTCAATCGCCGACCCGACGCCACCGAGCGCCTGCTGGAGATCGCCGACCGCTACAAGGGCGACGGCGCCGCAGCGGAGAAGCAAACGGAAGAATGGCGCGGCTGGCCCGTGGCCAAGCGCCTGGAATACGCCCTGGTGAAGGGCATCGACACTTACGTGGAGCAGGATACCGAAGAGGCGCGCCAACACTTCGCGCGCCCCATCCAGGTGATCGAAGGCCCGCTCATGGACGGCATGAACACCGTGGGCGATCTGTTCGGCGCCGGCAAGATGTTCCTGCCCCAGGTGGTGAAGTCCGCGCGGGTGATGAAAAAGGCCGTGGCCTACCTGATTCCCTACATCGAGGCGGAGAAGGCCGAGGGCGCGCGTGCCGCGGGCCGCATCCTCCTGGCCACGGTGAAGGGCGACGTGCACGACATCGGCAAGAACATCGTCGGCGTGGTGTTGCAGTGCAACAACTTCGAGGTGATCGACCTGGGCGTGATGGTGCCCGCCGCCACCATCCTCGACGAGGCGAAGAAACACGAGGTGGACCTCATCGGCCTGTCGGGCCTCATCACGCCGTCCCTGGAGGAGATGGCGCACGTGGCCAAGGAGATGCAGCGCCTCGGTTTCGCCACGCCGCTGCTCATCGGCGGCGCCACCGCCAGCCGCGCACACACCGCGGTGAAGATCGCGCCCAACTACGCAGGCCCGGTGGTGTGGGTGAAGGACGCGAGCCGCGCTGTGGGCGTGGCGCAGAGCCTCATTTCCGAGACCGGCCGCGACGAGTACGTGGCACGCATCCATGCGGAGCACGAGGAGACCCGCGCGACCTATGCGGGCCGTGAAGCGAAGGCACGCTACGTGAGCCTGGAACAGGCGCGCGCCAACAAGCGCACGTTCGACTGGGCCGCCTGGAAGCCCATGCAGCCCAAGCTGCTCAAGGCCCTGTTCGAGGCGCCCGCCGGCGCACAGCGCCAACCGATGGCGCGCGCCGTCGGCGACGAGGTGGAACTGGCTTCCTCGCCCTGCATGGCCGCCGAATTCGCCCATCTGGATGCGGCGCCCAGCACGGCGCGCAAGTACCTGCTGTCCGCCGCCATTCCTGCCTCGCGGCCCGGCGAGTGGGGCACCACGGAGGTAGACGTGGAGGCGCTCGGCCAGGGCGCGGTGGTCACGCTGCGCCACGTACCGCTCGAAATCCTCACGCGCTACATCGACTGGACGCCCTTCTTCATCGCCTGGGAGATGAAGGGCAGCTACCCGAAGATCCTGGACGACGCGGACAAGGGCGCGGAGGCGCGCAAGCTGTTCGCAGACGGCCATGCCATGCTGCAACGCATCATCGCGGAGAAGTGGCTCGATACCGCGGCGGTGGTCGGCCTGCTCCCCGCCAACGCCCACGGCGACGACGTGCGCGTGAACGGCCGCGTGTTCCATTTCCTGCGCCAGCAGACCGAACAGCCCGAGGGCAAGCCCAATCTGTCCCTGGCCGACTTCATCGCCCCCGCCGACAGCGGCAAGTGCGATTACCTCGGCGCCTTCGCCTGCACCGCGGGCATCGGCATGGACGAACGGGTGCGCGCCTTCGAGCAGGCCCACGACGACTATTCCGCCATCATGCTCAAGGCGCTCGCCGACCGGCTCGCCGAGGCGCTGGCCGAATGGCTGCACGAGCGCGTGCGCAAGGAACTGTGGGGTTATGCGCGCGACGAACGCCTGGGCAACGACGCGCTCATCCACGAACAGTACCAGGGCATCCGCCCCGCGGCCGGTTATCCCTCCTGCCCGGACCACACCGAGAAGGACACCCTCTGGTCGCTGCTCGATGTGGAGCGCCGCACTGGCATCGGGCTCACGGAAAGCAAGGCCATGGTGCCCACCGCTTCGGTGAGCGGCTGGTATTTCAGCCACCCCGACAGCCGCTATTTCGCCGTGGGCAAGATCACCCGCGACCAGGTGGAAGACTACGCTGCACGCAAGGGCATGTCAGTGGAAGAGGTGGAGCGCTGGTTGGCGCCGAACCTCGGTTATACGCCGTAGGCGAGATTGAAAACACATTTAACGCAGAGGCGCAGAGACACAGAGGACACAGAGAAAGTGAACAGCGAGCAACGGTTGAAACCTATTCGCCCTCTGCGTTCTCTGTGTCTCTGTGCCTCCGTGTTGGTCTTTTCCTCAGTGGTAAGCCGCGCTAGGTGACTTCGCATGTGGGATGAACGTTACGCGACGGACGAGTACGTCTACGGCACCGAGCCCAACGATTTCCTTGCCGCCAACGTGGCGCGATTGCCGCGGGGCGATGTGCTGTGCCTTGCCGAAGGTGAGGGGCGCAATGCGGTATGGCTGGCGCGCCAGGGCTTTCGGGTAACGGCGGTGGATGCCTCGGCGGTCGGCCTTGCCAAGGCGCAGCGCCTAGCCGAGCGACACCAGGTCCACATCGAGACCGTCCATGCGGACCTGGCGCAATACGACCTGGGCGTCGCACGCTGGGACGCCATCGTGTCCATCTTCTGCCACCTGCCGCCGCCGCTACGCGCACGGGTGCACGGCGCGATCGCAGGCGCATTGAAACCGGGCGGCGTGTTTTTGCTTGAAGCGTACACGCCTGCACAGCTGCGCCACGGCACCGGTGGCCCTCCCGTGCCCGATCTGATGATGACCCTCGACGCCCTGCGCAACGAATTGCACCGGCTCTCCATGCAACACGGCGTCGAGCTGGAGCGCGACATCCACGAGGGGCGTTTCCACCACGGCCGCGGCGCGGTGGTGCAGGTGATCGCGAGTCGTTAGCAACGGGGATGGCCCACGGAGTCGCGGCTTTCGCGGCCTGAGGCCGCCTGCAGGTGGAGATATTCGGCTCGTAGGAGCGGCCTCAGGCCGCGATTCTTCACGGTGTTTCAGCCGGTGAGCGTTTCACGAATCCCCTGCCGCTATCGCCCCCTTTCGATTGTGATTGGAGGTATACCACACGTGAGATGAAGCGCGGTTGGCGATCGTGTAGCCGTGCAAACCGAGCACACCTCCTCGTGCGAAGCCACATTGGAGGTGCGGTGGAAGAGCTGCGAGCTCGCTGCAGCGCATCCGGGCCGCAGTATCCGCCCGGTGCAGCGAGGTCGAATAAGCATGGGCGTGAGAGATTTTCATCTCCGCCGTTCGTGAGAATCTTCGGGTTTCGCGCTAAAGACTGATGGGAGTCTCGGGAGGGATTCCCAATGAAACCCATGTCGGCCGCAGCCGTACTTCTCTCCGCCGGAGCGATGCTGCTCCCTGCGGGGGCCGCCCACGCCCAGGACCCGGGTGCGGTGACGCCGCTCGATCAGGCGTTCTCCCGGCTGGACACCAACAACGACGGCGTCATCAGCATCGGCGAGGCGGATCGTTCGGTGCTGCTCAGCAGCAACTTTGCCACTGCGGATACGGACGCGGACAACGCCATCGATCGCGTGGAGTTCGGAGCCTTCCAGGCGCTCATCAGCGGCGGGCCGGGCGGGGGCGGAGGCGGCCTCCTGGGCGGGACGACCACGCCGCCCGCGACCGGTACCCCCGGCCCCTCGGTGACCGCACCGCCGGAGACGGGCACGCCCGGCCTGACACCTCCCCCGGCCGCGCCGCCGGGCGCCGGGACCACGGCGCCGCCGGCTGTCGGCTCCCCCGGCGTCACGCCCCCCACGACAGTGCCTGATACGGACGTGCAGCCCTTTGCCGCGCCCGGCACCCCGCCTCCGCCCTTCGGTACTCCGGGTGCGACGCCGCCGCCCTTCGCCACGCCGGCCCCCGGCACCCCCGGCGCCACGCCGCCGACCACCAGCAGTCCCGGCGCCACGCCGCCCACGCCCAGTGCACCCGGCGGCGCGCCGCCCACCACCAGCGCGCCCGGCACCACGCCGCCCACCTTCAGTGCGCCGGGCAGCACGCCGCCCACCACCAGCAGCCCGGGCGCCACGCCTCGCACCTTCAGCGCGCCGGGCACGGCGCCGCCCACCTCGGCCGCTCCCGGCGCCACACCGGCGCCGCCGCGCTGAGCCGAGGTCGCATGCGCCCATGGTTTGCGGCATAGTGAACGCCCCACGCAAACCACGGGTGTTCCATGGACCTTCATGCGCTTTCCTTGCAACTGCGCGCATTCGCCGAGGAGCGCGACTGGGACCAGTTCCACAACCCCAAGAACCTGGTGATGGCCCTGGCGGGCGAGACCGGCGAACTGCTGGAGATCTTCCAGTGGATGACGCCGGCGCAGGCGGAAAACGTCGCGCAATCGCCGGCGAAGTTCCGCGCCATCGAGGACGAGATGGCCGACGTGTTCATCTATCTGGTGAGGCTCGCCGACAAGCTGGGCGTGGACCTGGAGACGGTGATACCGCGTAAAATCAGCGAAAACGCCGCCAAGTACCCGGTCCACAAGGCGCGCGGAAACTGCCTGAAATACACGGAGTTGCCCGAGGACTAACCGGGGATAGGGCACGCGCGGCGCGGTACCGTCCGCGAATTGCAGAAATGCTCACAGATTTTTTGAGACCCATCACGGAAGCTTTTACGTGGGGGACTCGTATGAACACGAAACGTTACCAGGTTGTCTACACGGGGCGGTGCGTATCCGGCATGGATGCGTCCACGGTCGTCAGCAACCTCGTGCTCGACGTGGGTGTTTCGGAAGAGAAGGCGCGTACCCTGCTGCAGATGCAGCATGCAGTCCTCAAACGCTTCGCCCTTGCCAGCGATGCACAGAAGATGGTGACCAAGCTGGAGCGCGCCGGCCTGGTGTGCGCCATCATCGACGCCGCGCCGAACGGGAACGAAAACGGCGTTTCCGGCGAAAGCGTGCTCGTCAGCTTCCTCAGCAAGTTCAGCCCTCTCAAGAAGAAGTGAACGCCGGGGCGCCCCCAGCCCCCCGGCTATTCCCGCGATGATGTTCGCCGTATGGAACATCCGCGTGCCGGCGCCGGGCTGGCGCCCCGCGCACTGGCAGGCTGCGCTTGCGGCTCCCGACACGGCCCATCACGACGGACTGGATGCCAACCAGGCGATTCACACGCGTCATTTCTGGCTGGTCTGGCTGGTGCTTTGCAGGGCTGGGGCGTCTGGCAGGTGTTGATCAGATCCCTGGTGCTGTTCGGCATCGGCGCGTGATGCCAAGGCGGGCGGCGCATTGCGCGTCGCCCGCCCCCGTGACGGACAGGGGGGCACGTCACCACATGAGATCGTCGGGCACCTGGTACTTGGCGTAAGGATCGTCCGGGTCCGGAGCCGCGGAGGGTGGTGTTTCGGCGGCGCTGATCACGCAGGCGGGATCGCGCTCGCGGATCTTCCCGGCGATTTCGGCGGGGACGATGTGGTACTGCCCGTGCAGTTTCACCACCAGGGCGCCGCCGCTCACCAGTTTGCGATGCACCTCCGGGTTCACGTACAGGCGTCGCACCTTGCGGCCGTCGATGAAATGGTACGCCACCTCGCCGTCGCCCTTGGGCAGCCGGTAGGCGTCGATCATCTGCTTGATCTGGGCGAGCCTCGCCTTGCGATCGGCCTCTTCCTGGCGCTGGCGATTGAGCTCGCGATCACGCTCTGCCTTCTCCGCCTGCGCCTTGAGGGCCTGCTCGCGCTGCGCGTCGTTGCGCGCCGCCGCAGGGTTTTTCTTCTGCTCCTGGCGCTTCTGCTGCTTGGCCTGGCGCACGCGCTTCTCGTCCACCAGCCCCAGCTTCAACAGCTGCTCTTGTAGGGAATTGCCCAAGGTCGTTCTCTCCGACGGACCATGCGATCGGCTGGCTAGTTTAGCCCAAGGGTGCGCGACGTGTGCACGGCCGGAAACGCGCCCGCCGTGATGGTTGTCCGATATGCATTGGTGCCCCGGCGTGGAAGTGGAATAATCGGCCTCCCGCACCGCCGGATCGCCGGCCCCTTCGAACGGTAACCATCGTGCCCACAGAAACCTTCATCGCCGGCAAGGATGCCTCGCTCGAATCCTCCCTTGCCCGCATGCGCGCGAGTCTCGCCGACCTCGGCTTCCAGGTGGAAGAGCGCTCCTGGCTGAACCCGGTGGACAACGTCTGGTCGGTGCACGTGCGCGAACGCGACTGCCCGCTGCTGTTCACCAACGGCAAGGGCGCCTCGCGCGATGCGGCCCTGGCCAGCGCCCTGGGCGAGTTCTTCGAGCGCCTGGGCACCGACTACTTCTGGACCCACTACTACCTGGGCGAGGCGAACGCCCGCGGCGCCTTCACCCATTTCCCCGGCGAACGCTGGTTTCCCCTCGGCGACGACGGCGCCTGGCCGGAAGGCCTGCTCACGCCCGAACTGCGGCGGCACTACGACCCGGACGGCGCGGTGGATGCGGAGTCCCTCGTGGACCTGAATTCCGGCAATGCCGAACGTGGCATCTGCGCGCTCCCGTACGTGCGCGAGCGCGACGGCGCCCGGGTGTGGTTCTCGGTGAACATCATCGGCAACCTGTACGTGAGCAACGGCATGTCAGCGGGCAACACGCCCACCGAGGCGCGCACCCAGGCGCTGTCGGAGATCATCGAGCGCCACGTGAAATTCCGCATCATCGCCGGGGGCCTGTGTCTGCCCGACGTGCCCGAGGCGGTGCTCGCCCGTTACCCGCGCATTCGCGCCGGCGTGCAGGCGCTGCGCGACGCCGGTTTCGGCGTGCTGGTCAGGGATGCGTCGCTGGGCGGGAAATATCCGGTGATGAACGTGACCCTGCTCAATCCCGACGACCAGGGCTGCTTCGCCAGCTTCGGCGCCCACCCGCGCTTCGAGGTGGCCGTGGAACGGGCGCTCACCGAACTGCTGCAGGGCCGCGCCCTGGATGCATTGGGCGGTTTTCCCGCGCCCGGTTTCGACGCGGACGAGGTTGCCCATCCCCAGAACCTGGAGATGCACTTCGTGGACTCCAGCGGCATCGTCGGCTGGCCGTTCCTTCGCGACACGCCGGACTTCCCCTTCAGCGACTGGGATCACGCCGGCACCACGGAACAGGAATACGCCTGGCTGGTGGCGTGCATCCACCGGGAAGGCCACGACATCTACGTGCTCGAACACACGGACCTCGGCATGTATGCCTGCCGCATCCTGGTCCCCGGCATGTCCGAGATCTATCCCGTGGACGACCTGCAGTGGGAGAACAACAGCATCGGCAATCACCTGCGCGAGGCGCTCCTGCATCTGCCCGATCTGGACGCGGAGGAATGCGCCGACCTGCGCGAGGAACTGGATGCGCTCGGCCTCGACGACGCCCGCCCCGTGGCCGCCCTCATCGGCCTCGCCGCCGACCCGGATTCCGCCTGGGCAGGGCTCCGCATCGGCGAACTGAAGACCCTGCTCGCCCTTGCCGCCGGCGACGAGGACGGCGTGCGCGAAGGCTGCGACTGGGTGCGGCACTTCGGCCACATGGACCCGGCGCGCCGCCGCGTGTACCTGTGCATCGACAGCCTGCTGCGCCTGGAAGAGCCTGCGCCGTATGAAGCCGCCTTGCAGCAGCTGTACGGCACGGAAGCACTGGCGCAGGCGCAGGCCCTGCTCGTCGGCGAGCTGCGCTTTCCGGGCCTGCATGCGCCGGGGTTGACGCTCGAGGGCTGCGATCTGCACCAGCGTCTGCTGCGCGCCTACGACAAGCGCCACGGCCGCAGCGCGCAGGTGACACGCGCTGCGCAGGCCTGAGCGACGCAGGGCTGCAAACGTGGCGCTGTTCGCGCGTGGGCGGTTGCGCCGTGGTGGAGGTGTGCCGCACGGACGTACCTCCTGACGCAATTTTCTCTATACTGCGCGCCCTTTCGCCTCAACCCGCGGATCCCGACCATGACCGACACCCTGACCGACAGCGAGGCCCTCGTCGCCGACATCATGTCCGCGGACGCACGCTACGACTACGCGGTCGAGAAGATCGCCGAACGCGGCCTGGTCTGGAGCCTGAAGAGCGAACAGGGCTGGGTGGTGATGACCACGCCGGATGGCGAGGAGTGCCTGCCCGTATGGCCCCATCGCGATTTCGCCGCCCGCTGGGCCAACGGCGAATGGGCCGACTGCACGCCCGAGGCCATCCCGCTCGATGCCTGGATGACCCGCTGGACGCCGGGCCTGGAACAGGACGGCACGCTGCTCGCGGTGTTCCCCCACAGCGACGAGGAAGGCACCGTGGTCACGCCCGGCGAATTCCTCGACGCCCTCGAACAGGCGCATCGATAGGCGGCGCAGTCGCCGTGTAAACTATCCGCCGCTTCCTCTCCGGCCGCCAGAACATGCTGCGCATCACTGAACTGAGGCTGCCCCTCGATCACGCCGAGGATGCGCTCGCGCATGCGCTGCGCGCGCGGCTTGGCCTTCCCGCGGGCACGGACATCGGGCTCACCGTGGTGCGCCGCGGCTACGATGCCCGCAAGCGCAACGACATCCAGCTGGTGTACACGCTCGACGTGAGCGTCCCCGACGAGGCCGCGTTGCTGCGCCGCTTCGCCGACGACCCGCACGTGAAACCCGCACCGGACATGCACTACCGGTTCGTCGCCCACGCGCCCGCAAACCTGCGCTCGCGGCCGCTGGTGATCGGCGCCGGTCCGTGCGGTTATCTCGCGGCCATGGTGCTTGCGCAGATGGGCTTTCGACCCATCATCCTCGAGCGCGGCAAGGCGGTGCGCGAGCGCACCCGGGACACCTTCGGCTTCTGGCGCCACGGCCCGCTCAATCCCGAATCCAACGTGCAGTTCGGCGAGGGCGGCGCCGGCACCTTCTCCGACGGCAAGCTCTACAGCCAGATCAAGGACCCGCAGTTCCGCGGCCGCAAGGTGCTGGAGGAATTCGTGAAGGCCGGCGCGCCCGAGGAAATCCTCTACCTGAGCAAGCCCCACATCGGCACCTTCCGCCTGGTGTCCATGGTGGAGAACATGCGCGCCACCATCGAATCACTGGGCGGCGAGATCCGCTTCCAGAGCAAGGTCACCGACGTGGAGATCGAGGATGGCCGAGTGCGCGGCGTGGTGCTCGCCAATGGCGAGCGCATCGCCGCCGATCACGTGATCCTCGCCCTCGGCCACAGCGCGCGCGACACCTTCCGCATGCTGCACGCGCGCGGCATCCACATGGAGGCCAAGCCTTTTTCCCTGGGCGTGCGCATCGAGCACCCGCAGTCGCTCATCGACCGCGCACGCTTCGGCCGCTTCGCGGGCCACCCGCTGCTCGGCGCCGCCGATTACAAGCTGGTGCATCACTGCAAGAACGGCCGCTCCGCCTACAGCTTCTGCATGTGCCCCGGCGGCCAGGTGGTCGCGGCGGCCTCGGAAGAAGGCGGCGTGGTCACCAACGGCATGAGCCAGTACTCCCGCGCGGAACGCAACGCCAACAGCGCCATCGTGGTGGGCGTCACGCCGGAGCAGGATTATCCGGGCCATCCGCTCGCCGGCATCGACTTCCAGCGTCACTGGGAGGCGCGCGCCTTCGAGGCGGGCGGCGGCACGTACGACGCGCCGGCGCAGCGCGTGGGCGACTTCCTCGCGGGCCGTCCCTCGCAGGCGCTCGGCGACGTGCAACCGTCCTACCAGCCCGGCGTGCACATGACCGACCTGCGCCGGTGCCTGCCCGACTTCGTCGTGGAGGCCTTGCGCGAGGCCATTCCCGCGTTCAACCGGCAGATCCCCGGCTTCGCCATGGACGACGCCGTGATGACCGCCGTCGAGACCCGCACCTCCTCCCCCGTGCGCATCACGCGCGGCGACGACTTCCAGAGCCTCAACACCCGCGGGCTCTACCCCGCCGGCGAAGGCGCCGGCTACGCCGGCGGCATCCTCTCCGCGGCGGTGGACGGCATCAAGGTCGCCGAGGCGGTGGCGCTCAGCATGGCGGGAGAAAAGCGTTAACACGGGGGACACGGGGGACACGGGGAACACGGGGGTTTTTCTTGGAATATCCAGCCATGCCTTGGGCATTCTTGTTCGGCTCGCACCCAGAGCAACGCTGCGCGGACTTGTGCTTCATCGCCCCCGTGTTCCCCGTGTCCCCCGTGGTTCGGCGTATTGATCGGGCCATCCCGTGAGCGATGCGGGGATCGGCGGTGGGCCGGCGGGGTT
>JBFXES010000003.1:0-56432 GCA_050179875.1 Thiohalomonadaceae bacterium | reverse complement strand
TTCTTGTTCGGCTCGCACCCAGAGCAACGCTGCGCGTACTTGTGCTTCATCGCCCCCGTGTTCCCCGTGTCCCCCGTGTTTCGGCTTTTTGATCGGGCCGTCCCGTGAGCGTTGCGGTGATCGGCGGCGGGCCGGCGGGGTTGATGGCGGCGGAGGTGTTGAGCTCGGCCGGGGTGGGCGTGGAGGTGTTCGACGCCATGCCGTCGGTGGGGCGCAAGTTCCTGCTCGCCGGCAAGGGCGGCATGAACATCACCCATGGCGAGGCGTTCGAGCGTTTCCTCGAACGCTATGGCGCGCGCAGCGCCCGGCTTGAGCCCCACCTGCGCGCCTTCGATCCCGCGGCGCTGCGCGCCTGGGTGCACGGGCTCGGCATCGACACCTTCGTGGGCAGTTCGGAGCGGGTGTTTCCCACGGACATGAAATCAGCGCCCCTGCTGCGCGCCTGGTTGCACCGCCTGCGCGAACGGGGCGTGCGGTTTCACGTGCGCCATCGCTGGCAGGGCTGGGAGGGTGACGGCCTGGTGTTCGCCACGCCCGCGGGCGTGCATCGCGTGACGGCGGACGCGGTGGTGCTCGCCCTGGGCGGCGCCAGCTGGCCGCAACTGGGATCGGACGGCGCCTGGGTGGCGACGCTGGCGGCGTCGGGCGTTTCCATCGCGCCGCTGCGCCCGGCCAACTGCGGTTTCGACGTGGGCTGGAGCGAGGGCTTTGCCGCGCGCTTCGCGGGCGAACCGGTGAAGGCGGTGGTCGCGCGCGTGCTCACCACGGACGGCGTAAGGCTGCAACGTCAGGGCGAGTTCACCGTCACTGCGACAGGTATTGAGGGCAGTCTGATCTACGCCCTGTCCGCGCCGCTGCGCGACGCCATCGAGCACACAGGTCGCGGTGAACTCGTGCTCGACCTCGCGCCCGGCAGGACGGAACAGCAGCTTGCCGCCGCCCTGGCGCGACCCCGCGGGCGCGATTCCATGGCGAACCATCTGCGCAAGCGCGCGGGTATCACCGGGGTGAAGGCGGGCCTGCTGCGCGAGCTGCTGCCGGCCGAGGTCTTCGCCGCACCGCAGCGTCTGGCCGGCGCCATCGAGGCGCTGCCCCTGCGCCTCGTCGCGCCGCGTCCCATCGAGGAGGCCATCAGCACCGCGGGCGGCGTCCGCTTCGAGGCGCTCGACGAGCGCCTCATGCTCCGCGCCCGCCCGGGCGTGTTCTGCGCCGGCGAAATGCTCGACTGGGAGGCCCCCACGGGCGGCTATCTGCTCACCGCCTGCCTCGCCACCGGCCGCGCCGCCGCCGCGGGCGTGCTGGCCTGGTTTGCGGCCGGAGGCAAGGGAAGCAGGTAGGGGCGGCCTCAGGCCGCGATTCTCTTGCCTGCCGCGTCATCGCGGGCTGAGCCCGCTCCTGCGGGGGATTACCGCGGTCGCGTCCTTCGCGTTGAAGGCCTTTCTCAACCCCCGCTCTGCCGCAGCACCGATTCCAGTTCGCCCACGATGGCGGTGACCTTGCTGCTGGTATGCGCAGCGTGGCGGGCGGCTTCGGCAGCGGTTTCCGCTTCGTCGCGGATGCGCACGATGCCGCGGTTCACTTCCTCGGCCACCTGGCTCTGCTGTTCCACCGCGGCGGCGATCTGCAGGTTCATGTCGGTGATCTGCGAGACCGCCCCCGCGATGGCCGCGAGCGAATCGGCGGCCCGCTTCACGTGGTCCGAGCCTTCCTGCGCCTGGACGCGCGCCGCCTCCATGGCGCGCACGGCGTCACGGGCGCCCGCCTGGAGCTCCTCGATGGTGGCGCGGATCTCGCCCGTGGCCTGCTGCGATCGGTTGGCCAGGCTGCGCACCTCGTCGGCGACCACGGCGAAGCCGCGGCCTTGCGCGCCGGCGCGCGCGGCCTCGATGGCGGCGTTGAGCGCGAGCAGGTTGGTCTGTTCGGCGATGGCGCGGATGGTCTCCAGGACGCCGGTTATGGATTCGCTCCTGGTCCCCACCGCGGTCACCACGCCCGCCGCCGCATTCAGGTTGCGCATGAGCACGTCGATGCCGCCCAGGGCCTCGGAGGCGACCCGCGCGCCCTGCTTCGCTTCACGGTCCGCCTCTCGCGAGGCCTCGGCCGCCTGCGCGGCATTGCGGGCGACGTCGTTGATGGTGGTCGCCATCTCGTGCACGGCGGTGGCCATGGCGTCCACGTCGCCGGCCTGGCGTGCCATGCCCTTCTCGGTGGCGCCGGCGGTGTCCGCCATCTGTTCGGCGGTCGCCGTCAGTTGCCCGCCCACTTCGCCCACCCGCGCGGTGAGGGTGCGCAGCCGGGCCTGCAACATGTGCACGGCGGCGGCGATCTGGCCGATCTCGTCGCGCCGTCCCGTGTACACCAGTGGCATGACGGGATTGTCCACGACGGCGCGGGCGAGCCTGGCCTCGCGCTGGACCGGGCCGCTCATGAAGCGCGCCGCCCCGGCCGCGAGCACCAGCGCGGCCGTGAAGCAGGCCGCGAGCGCGGCGGAGAATTCCAGCGCGCCGCTGGCGAGCAGCAGCCCAGCGAAGGCGGTGAGCACGCCGCCGAAGGCGCCGAAAAGCTGCAAGGCGTAATCCGGCATCCAGCGCAGCAGCAACGGCACCTTGCCCTCGAGCAGCCGGCGGTAAAGGTTTTCCGCGCGCCGGATGCGCACCCGATCCGCCGGGATGCGCACCGACTGATAGCCGGTCACCTTGCCGTTCTCGGTGATGGGCGCCACATAGGCGTCCACCCAATAGTGGTCGCCGTTCTTCGCGCGGTTCTTCACGATGCCCATCCAGGGCAGGCCGCGCTTGAGGGTGTTCCAGAGGTCCTCGAAGGCGGCCGGGGGCATGTCGGGATGGCGCACCAGGTTGTGGTTGCGCCCGAGCAATTCCTCATGGCTGAAGCCGCTGACCCGCGAAAATGCCGCGTTGGCCTCGGTGATGATGCCCTTGGTATCGGTGGTTGATACGAGCAGCGTGCCGGGCTCCAGCGTCTGCTCGCGTTGCGTGACCGGAAGGTTGAGTTTCATGGTTCCTCGTCATGGTTCCTCGTTACCCTTCCGTGGGTTGTGAGTTGTCGCTGTTTCCTAACCCGAATCAGTGGGCATGCGACGATCTTCGGCCAACGAGGGGTGGGAGTGCAAACGGGACCGAAACCCCCAAGCCCCCGCAACCCGTGCGTGAATCCCTAGCCGCCGGTCGGCATCTGCCCGGTCTGTTCGTATCCCACGCGCGTGGCCTGCCAGCGACCCGAGGGTTCGCTGGCGCCGGCCGCATACACCCAGCCGCTGATGTTGTCGCCGTCGATGCGGCCACGCAGGCGGCGCTGGTTGCCGTTGCCGTCGTCCAGCACCAGTTCCAGCTGCTCGCCCTGCACCTGGCCGCCTTCCAGTATCATGTGCGCGCCTTCGAGCACCGCCATGCCGGCCAGCTGCTGGAATTCCTGTTGCAGCGACATGCTGAATTCCTGCGTGCCCGTGGTTGACTGGACCACAGCGAGCCACTGGCCGCCCGCCTGTGCGGGGACGACCCACAGGAAGATCTCGGCGCCGTCCACCACCGTGCGCGCATCCGGCTGCCAGTCGCCCATGTCGAAGGCGTGCGACACCACGCGCGTGCCGGGGCGCAACTGGTGCAGCAGGCGCGGGCGGATCTCTTCGTTGACCGAGCTGAGCAGGTACAGCGTGACCACGGTGGCCGGGCGGATGTCCGCCTCGAACAAATCGCCCTGGATGAAGCGCACCTGGTTATCCACGCCCGCCTCGAGGGCTTTCTCGTTGCTCTCGCGGATGCGGTCGGGATCGATGTCGATGCCCACGCCGCGCGCGCCGTAGCGCTGGGCGGCCGCGATGACGATGCGGCCGTCGCCCGAGCCCAGGTCGTAGACCACGTCGCCGGGACCCACCTGCGCCAGCCGCAGCATGCCGTCGACCACGGTGTCCGGTGACGGCACGTAGGGCACGTCCAGGGTCGGATACTGCGCCGTGGACACGCCGGCCGCCAGCAGGCCGCCGAACGCCAGGGCGGTCATCCATCGGTGCGTCGTCATGCGTCACCTCCTCGCAATAGCGCATTTACAGGGCACGTCGCCGCAGCAGCGCCAGCGGCAGGCCGCTGGCGGCGAGAGCGATGCCGAACAGCGCGCCCCAACCGGAGTAGGCCAGGCTCGCGTACAACATGTAGGCGCAGGCGGTTGCGAACAGTGCCGGCGTGATCGGATAGCCGGGCACGCGGAACGGACGCGCGCGCACCGGTTCGCGCCGGCGCAACACCATGAGCGCCAGGGTCGTCAGCAGGAAAAACAGCCAGAACACCGGCGACACGTAGCTCACCATGGCCTCGAAGCCGGAACGGCGGGTGGCGCCCGCCGCCACCAGCAGCAGCGCGATGGCGCCCTGCAGCAGCAGCGCATGGGTGGGCGCCTGGGTGCGCGCCGACCAGTGGCCCAGGAAGGCGAAGGACGGAAAGTCGCGCGCCAGGGCGTAGTTGGTGCGCGCGCCGGTGAAGATGGTGACGTTGATGGACGACAGCACCGCCACCACGACGAGCGCGCTGACGAGCCGCGCACCGTCGTGACCCAGGCTGAAACGCACCAGGTCTGCCGTGACCGCCTCGGACTGCGCCATGGGCGCGAGGCCGAGCACCTTGAGGTAGACGAGGTTGACGAGCAGATACAGGCCCGTCACCACCGCCAGCGAGACGAGCAGCACCTTGCCCATGTTGCGCTGCACGTCGCGCAGTTCCGCGGAAACGTACGCCGCCTCATTCCAGCCGCCGTAGGTGAGCAGCACGAACACCATGGCCAGTCCGAACGCCCCATCACCGGCGGGCGGCGCCGCCACCTGTGCGGGCGCCGCCGGCGCCAGCAGGCCCGCGATGATCACCGCCGCCAGACCGCCCAGGGTGAGCACGGTGAGCAGGTTCTGCACCGTGGCGCTGGAACGCAGGCCGGCGAGATTGAGCGCGGTGAGCGCCAGCACGGCGGCGCCCGCGAACCAGGCCGCGCCGTCCGGTCCGAGCGGGAACAACTGCGCGGCGTAATCGCCCACGACGAAGGCGAGCAGTGCGATGGAACCCGTCTGCAGGATCAGCATGCGCGACCAGGCGAACACGAAGCCCACCGTGCGGCCGTAGGCGCGTTGCAGGAAATGGTATTCGCCGCCCGCGTGGGGAAAGGCCGCCGCCAGCTCGGCATAACACAGCGCGCCCACCATGGAGAGCGCGCCGCCCAGCAGCCACGTCAGCAGGATGGCCGGCTCGCTGCCCAGGTTGGCGGCGACCACGGCCGGCGCCTTGAAGATGCCCGCGCCCACCACCAGGCCGATCACCATGGCCATGCCGTCGATGGCGCGCAACGCGGGTCGTGGTACGGCCTCGGTGGAGGACATGGCGGCTCCTGGGCGTTCACCGTGACTCTAGGTGATGGAACGCCCCCGATGCAGAACACCGCCTTTGAAAATGCAGCGGCAAAACCGGCGTCGTCGCGGTGAAAACCCGTGACCTCGCCTCATCGCCGGTGCTTATTCCAAACAACGATGGATCAAGAACGTCGCGACCTAACGAACACCTGCGATCTCTGATAAACAAGACCGTGACCCGGCGCGACACAATCGCGCGGTCTCCCGTTCATGAACCTGCGCCTGCGTACGCTCACCATTACCGCCATCGCGCTTGTGGCGATGTTCACGGCGTTGTATTTCGCCTCGTCGGCCATCCTCCTGAAAGGTTTCGCGCAACTGGAGCAGCAACACGTGGAGACCGAACTGGCGCGTTCGGTGGATGCGTTGAACGGGGGCCTGCGCACGCTGGAAGAGCACGTGCAGGACTGGGCCTTCTGGGACGAGAGCTACGCGTTCATGGTCGACGGCAACGAAGACTATCGCCGTGCCACCCTGCTTCCCAGCCATTTCGCCGGCCTGCGTGTCGATCTGATCGTCTACCTGCGTCCCGGCGGCGATGCCCTGTTTGCCGGCGGCCACCTGCCCGGCGCCACCACCGTGTTTCCGCTCTCACGCGACACCGTGGCCCAGCTTGCCGCGTCCGTGGCGCCGTACAAGGTCGCGCTGGAGGAGCATGCAAAGGCGATCACCGGCTACGCCCTGCTGAATGGACGCGTGGTGATGCTCGCCTTTGCCCCCATTCTCACCAGCGACCAGAAAGGACCGAGCCGCGGCGTGCTGGTCATGGGGCGTCAGCTGTCACCCGACTACCTGCGAGGCGTGGCCACCGCGGGCGGCCCGCGGCTCTCGCTGGCGCTGGACGGCGTTGCGGACGAGGCGCACCGTGTCCAGGTGGAAGGCCCCGACCTCATCGCCGGCTATGTGTCCCTGCCGGGCCTGTCGGGCGCCCCGGTGGGCATGCTGCGGGCGGAAATGACGCGCGACATCTTCAGGCAGGGAGAGGTCAGCCGCCACTGGTTGCTGGTGAGCCTGGTGATTGCTGGCGTGGCCTTCCTCGTCGTGGTCACCGTGGTGCTGGATCGCCTGTTCCTGTCGCGCCTCGCCCGCATCGACAAGGCCGTCACGGTCATCCGCCAGGAACGCGACCGGACGCGCCGGCTGAAGGTGCAGGGCACGGACGAACTGGAGCGCCTCGCCGCCACCATCAACGAAACCCTGGATGCGCTGGCCTCGTCCGAGGAGCAACTGCGCCACGAGGCCTTGCACGATCCGCTCACCGGCCTCGCCAATCGCGTCCTGTTCACCAACCGCCTGGAAACGGCGCTGAAGAAAGCGCGCCGGAACGGCTACCGCTGCGCCGTGCTGCTGGTGGATCTCGATCACTTCAAGCTAATAAACGACAGCTTCGGTCACTCCATCGGCGACCAGTTCCTGCTCAACGCCGCGCTGCGCATGGGCGGCGTGCTGCGCAGCGTGGACACCGTGGCGCGCCTCGGCGGTGACGAGTTCGGCATCCTGCTCGACCCCATCGACAACGATGCCGAGGCCTCGCGCTGCGCCGAACGCATCGTGCGGGCGCTGGACAATCCGGTGACCTGGCAGGGACACCAGCTGCACGTGACGGCGAGCATCGGCATCGCCATCTACGACGGCGGCGACACCAGTCCGGAAGACCTGCTGCGCGACGCCGACACCGCCATGTACCGCGCCAAGCAAAAGGGCCGCAACGGCTTCGCCCTGTTCGACGAGGCCATGCACGCGCAGGTGGTCACACGCCTGGAACTGGAAAACGATTTGCGCCGCGCCATCGCCGCGGATGAACTGCGCGCCTGGTATCAACCCTGCTTCGACCTGCGCACAGGCGCCCTGTGCGGCTTCGAAGCGCTGGTGCGCTGGCAACACCCGCGTCGCGGCCTGCTCATGCCCGACGAGTTCGTGCCCCTGGCCGAGAGCGCCGGGCTGGTGCGCGAGCTGGACCACTGGATGCTGCGTCACGCCTGCGCCGCGCTGGCGCGCTGGCCAACGCCCGACGGCCGTCCGCCGTTGACGGTGTCCGTGAACCTCTCGTGCCGGCAGGACCACCTGCACGACATCATCCCTCTGGTGCGGCGCGTGCTCGAAGACACAGGCCTGCCCGGCGCACGCATAGGCCTCGAGGTCACCGAGGGCGCGCTGGCGCTCGCCGAATCCGAACTGGTCGACCTGCTCTTCGCACTCAAGCGCGCAGGCATCCGCATCTACCTCGACGACTTCGGCACCGGGTATTCATCGCTCAGCCGTCTGCACCGCCTGCCCATCGACGTGCTCAAGATCGACCGTTCCTTCGTGGCCGACATCGAGCGCGGCGACACGGAAGTGGCGAGCACCATCGTCACCCTCGCCCACAGCCTGGGCATGCAGGTGGTCGCCGAGGGCATCGAAACCCGCGGACAGATCGCGCGCCTGCGCGACCTGGGCTGCGAATTCGCGCAGGGATTCCTGTTCTCGCGGCCGTTGTCCGAGGCCGACGTGGTGCGCTTCATCACCGAAGCCGGCCGCGCCGCACCGGTCTCCTGGCAGCGGGTATCCATGGCCTCCGGCTGAATCGGCAAATTGCTTACGTTTTCCGCGCGCACGGACCGCGAATCCAGGTTGGCACCGCCCGCACCCTTGGCTAGCATCTGACCATTTCCCTGGTGAGGGTGACGCATGGGAGTGGGCTACCTGCGCTGCGCGTGGATGATCGGCCTCGCCGCCGCGAACACGTCTTTCGCCGGCGACTACGTGAGCTGGCGCGCCGAAGGTCTCGCCATCGAACAGCCGCTCGCCGGGCTGCGCGGTGACCCCGCGCGCGGACGCGCCGTGGTCATCGCCCGCGACCGGGGCAATTGTCTCGCCTGCCACATGCTCCCCATCCCGGAGGAGCCCGCGCACGGCACGGTCGGACCGCCGCTCATGGGCGTGGGCGCGCGCCTCAGCGCGGCGGAACTGCGCCTGCGCGTGGTGGATGAAAAGCAGGTCAATCCCGAAAGCATCATGCCGAGCTTCTATCTGCATCCCTCGCACCTGCATCGGCCGAGACCCGACATGGCGGGCACCATCCTCACCGCGCAGGAAGTGGAAGACGTGGTGGCCTACCTGAGCACGCTGCGATGAATACGCGCATGCATGCCATCGCCTTGTTCGCACTGCTGTGGGGCGCTGCCGTTTCGGCGATGGAACCGCGCTCCGGCTACGACTACCTGCCGGACGAATTCAAGGCCATGCAGGACGACCCGTTCGAGAATCCCGGCATGTTCACCGTGGACCTGGGCCGCGAGCTGTTCAACACGCCCGGCGACGACGGTACGTCATGCGCCGACTGCCATGGTCGCGACGGCGAGAAGCTCGACCCCAAACGCATCGCCCGCTACCCCGTCTACAGCAACACCCTGAAGGCGCCCGTCACCCTTCAGAAACAGATCGACCTCTGCCGCGAGGAGCGCATGGGGGAGTTTCCGCTCACCTACGACGATCCCGCGCTGGTGGCCCTGGAAACCTTCGTCCGCCACCGCGCCCGCGGCGAGCCGGTGAACGTGGACGTGAGCGGACCCATGCGCGCCCATTACGAGGCCGGCGAACGCCTGTTCCGTACCCGCATCGGCCAGTTGCAGATGGCCTGCTACCACTGCCACGAGCTCTACACCGGCGCCAACCTGCGCGACCAGGTGCTCAACCAGGCGCACACCAACGGCTTTCCCACCCACCGCCTGCTCACCCAGAACATCAGCAGCCTGCACGGCAAGTTCCGCGACTGCTTCGCCACCCTGCGCGCCATGCCCTACCAGCCCGGTTCCGAGGAGTACATCGACCTCGAGGTGTACATGCATGCGCGCGGCAACGGGCTGCCCATCGAAACGCCGGGGATCCGCCGGTGATGCACGCGAGGTGAGCCCTACATAACAGCCGGGCAGCATCGCCGGCATTCGACACAGACACCTCGGCAGCGAGAAAATGGGCTGTCTCCGGAAGCCGAGAGCGAAGATGCTACCCGCTGAAACCGTACTCACTTTCTTCACGGCGTCGCTGCTGCTCGGCCTGGCGCCCGGGCCGGACAACCTTTTCGTGCTGACGCAATCGACGCTGCACGGCCGCACCGCCGGGCTGACGGTCATGCTGGGGCTTTGCACCGGGCTGGTCGTGCACAGCACGGCCGTGGCGCTGGGCGCGGCCGCTGTGTTTCAGACCTCGCCCGTCGCCTTCACCGTGCTCAAGTTCGCCGGCGCGGCCTATCTCGTGTATCTCGCCTGGCGCACGTTCCGGGCAAGGCCTGCGGGCATTTCCGGGGGCAACGGAGGCGGGCCCGGGCGCGGCGAACTCTATCGCCGGGGTGTGATCATGAACGTGACCAACCCGAAGGTGTCCATCTTCTTCCTTGCGTTCCTGCCGCAGTTTGCCGATCCGGCACGGGGCTCCGTGACCCTGCAGATCCTGCTGCTGGGCGGCGTGTTCATCGTGGCGACCATCCTGGTGTTCGGATTCGTCGCCGTCGCGGCCGGCAGCCTCCGCAACTGGCTCATGGGGTCCGAGCGCGTGCAGGTCATCCTCAACAGGCTGGCCGGTATCGTCTTCGTGGGTCTGGCAGCGAGGCTCGCCACCGCCGAGCGATGACCAAACCTGGCCAGCGGCGGCTTCCCCGCGTGTGATCCAACCCCTGCTACCCTCCCTATGAGATAACGCGCGAGGCGCCAGTCGGCAGCCCTTTCCATCGCCGCCGGATTCCTGTGCGTGTTCGTGATTTCCCGGTTCCTCTAAGCGCGGCGCGTCAGGCGCAACCGCGGTCGCCTCGACCGCTTGACCTTGGTCAGCCCATGACCACCACCGATGCCGTAGTATGGCGCGTGCGCAAGCGGATGCACCGGAGCACCGGCTTGCCGCTGTGTGGGTTGCGGCGACCGATGGTGATCGGCGCCCCGGCAGAGAACAACAACGATGGCAAGAACTCTCGCGCCCGCCAGGGTGCTTGTGATCGGAGGCGTGCTCGGGCTCGCCTGCGTCGCTTTCCTTGTGAGCGCCTGTCTGCGCGTGCCCTGGTTCGGGTTGACGCTCGCTGCAGATACGCAGGGGCGTGTCGTGGTGGCTTCCGCCGACGGGCCGGCGCATGGGCTGGTGCGTCCGGGCGATCGCCTTGCGGTGCTGGAGATAGAGCACAAGCGCATCGTCCCCGACAGCCTGACCCTGCTGGAGCAGCCGAACAGTCTCAAGCGTTACGCCGATTACCACGCCTTCCTGGAACAGCAATCCACCTTGGCCAAGGCGTTGATCGCCGGCGAGCTGACGCTATGGTTCGAGGACGGGCGGGGTGCGTACATACGTGCAGAGCGCCGACCGCTTTCGTCCGTTCCCATGCTGTTCTGGTTCCAGTTGTTCTGCGGGCTCACGGCCTTCTCCCTGGGGCTGACGGTATTCGCGGCGCGCCAGGATCGGGCTTCGGGCATCTTCTTCATGAGCGGCATCGGTGTGCTGGTGTTCACCGGCGCATCCGCGCTCTACACCACGCGGGAACTGGCCCTCGAGCCCGCATGGATGGAGTGGCTGCTGTCCGCCAATTACCTCGGCTCCTATGTCTTCGGCGTGTCGCTGCCGGCGCTCCTGTGGAACTACCCCAAGCCGCTGGGACGAGGCCGCTTCACCTTCGCGTGGTATGCGCTCGCGGTGGTGGTGTGGGGCATGCACGCACTGGAACTGACGCCGGGCCCGCTTTGGGCATTCAACATCGGCGCCGTGCCCATATTCGCGGCCATCCTCGTGTTCGCCACGCGCCAGTGGCGGGCGACGCGTGGAAATTCCGTCAGTCGCGCGACGCTGAACTGGATGCTGCGCCCGATGCTGCTCTGTTGTTCGGCCTATTTGCTGCTCTACATGGTGCCGGTGACGCTGGGCCAGACACCCGTGATGTCCGAAGCGCTGTCCTATGGGCTCAAGCTGCTCATGTACATCGGTTTCGCCATAGGCATCACACGCTACCGCCTGTTCGAATCCGAACGCTGGTGGCTGGAACTGCTGCTGTGGGGTGGCGGCGGCGTCGTGGTGCTGCTGCTGGATGCGCTCTTCCTGCTTTGGCTCAACGAGGGGGGTGCGCTGGCCATGGCCCTGGCGGTGGCCGGATGGATCTACTTCCCGCTGCGACAATGGCTGTGGATGCGCATCGATCCCGCGGTACGCAAGACCGTGGAGCATTATCTTCCCTCGCTCATCGAGGCCCTGTTCGCCGCGCGCACGACGCAAGAGCTGGACGCCAACTGGCGCGACCTGCTCGCGCGCATCTATCGCCCGCTCGACATGACGTCGGGCGTCGCGCCCGCGCAGGGCGTGACCGTGGCCGAAGACGGACTGGTGCTGCGTATTCCCGCGCTGGAAGCGGACGGTGCGGCGTTGGAACTCCGGGGTAGCGACAAGGGCACGCGGCTTTTCGACAGCGCCGATCGCCGGCTCGCCGAGGGCTTGTTGCAACTGACCCGCCAGGCGGCCGGCGCACGCGCGGCCCAGGATCAGGTGATGCGGATGGAGCAGCAGCATGCCAGGGAGAGGGAGATGATGGTCCGTGACCTGCACGACGGCCTGGGCGGGCTGACGACGAGCATCACCCTGTTGGCCGACATGGCGCGCCAGAATCCATCACCGCCGGAAACACAGCAGGCCCTGCAGCATATCGCTTCGCTCTCCCGCGAGGCGCTGGCCGAGCTGCGAGGTTTCATGCAAAGCATGGAGGACAGGGACGCGAGCTGGCAGACGCTCAGTGCGGATCTGCGCCACTGGGGCAGAAACTTCCTGGCGCCTCACGGCATCCAGCTGGCGTTCGACGCCCGGGTCGAGGCGCAGTCGCCGCCGCCGCAAAGCACGCTGGTCTTCAACCTGTTCCGCATCTACCGTGAGGCCCTGAGCAATGTGGTGAAGCACGCACGGGCCGAACGTGTCACCGTGGCGCTGCAGGTGGACCCATCGGAACTCACGCTGGCGGTGTCCGACGAGGGGCGGCTACCCGTTGCCGCCGGTCCCGGGGACGGCATGTTCTCGGAGGGGCGTGGGCTCGTTAACATGCGCCGGCGCGTGGGTGAGCTCGGTGGCGAACTGACGCTGACGTCGAGCCCGCGCCTGCGGCTGACCTTGACCATTCCCCATGCTCCGCCGCAGCGGATGTCCGCCGCGGGCAAGGCCGTGGCGGCCTGACGTTCGTCTTTCCACTGGGAGCTGCCATGATCCAATCGCGCCAGACGCGCCTGCTCATCGTCGAAGACAATCCCTCGCTGCGGGAAAGCCTGGCGCTGTTGCTCGGCGGCGAGCCGGCGTTTGTCGTCGTGGGTGCCTTCCACAGTGCCGAGGACGCCCTGGCAGCCCTGGATGAGTCGCAGCCGGAGATGATGCTCGTGGACATCGGGCTGCCCGGGATGTCCGGCATCGAACTCATCGCGCGGGCGAAGCTGTCGTTGCCGGAGGTGGAAATCGCCGCCTACACCATCAGCGAGGAGCGCGACACCGTGCTTGGGGCCCTCAAGGCGGGTGCGGGCGGATACATCCTCAAGGGCGCTACGCCGCGGGAACTCGTTGAAGGCCTGCTGAGCCTGCGCGACGGTGGGGCACCCATGAGTCCGCGCATCGCCCGCGCCGTCATCCGCGAGTTTCGCGAGAGTATTCCGCCGCAGGCCTCGGTACTCACGGCCAAGGAGAAGGAGGTGCTGCTCGCCGCCAGCGACGGGCTCTCGTACAAGGAAATCGCCGCACGACTCTGCATCAGCGCGCACACCGTGCACAGCCACATCAAGCACATCTACGAAAAACTGCATGCCCGGGACAAGCACGAGGCCCTGCTGAAGGCCCGTCGCCGCGGCATCCTCTAGCAGGCCGTTGCAGGGGGGCCTTCCTTCCGGGAGAGCGCGTCTGCTTTCCCACTCGCATCCCCGATAGATCACCCGGTCCGGGGATATCCGTACCGCAGGGAACTCGCCCAACCTATGACGCCAGTCTGGCCCGGCAACGGGCGTGCGCGTCCGTGCCGGAACAAAGCCCCGGGCTCGCCCGGACGCATCAAAAAACTACCGGTTCTCCGGTTTCGAGGTATTCCCATGAAAAAGGTAATCACTGCCTTCATCCGCGTCTTTCTGGTAGTGGGCATCGCTTTCGCCGCGGCCTGCGGGGGCGGTGGTGGCGGTGGGGGCGGCTCGTCCCCGGACCCGCGCGGTACCTGGAAGCTGGTCTCCTGGGGTGGCTACGACGTCTCCGCCGTGGGTATCCACCTGTTCGTGGGCGAGGACCTCTATACCTACGACCAGCCCGCGGCGCTGGGCGAACCTGCCTGCCGGGAATTCGGCCGCTACACCGTATCGGGTTCCCGCCTTTCCACGGAGCCCGCGCCGGGGAGCAGCTGCGGTTCAGGGCCGGATGAGCAGCCGTTCTCCGTCCGGGGTGAGGTCCTGACCCTTGGTGCCGGCGACGAAGCGATGGTGTTCGCGCGTGCCGAGCCGCGGCCCATCGGTGATCTGCGCGGAGATTGGCAGGCGATGGCGGCGATGCACGACGGCGAGTTCGTATCCTTGGCATGGGTCGACACCCGCCTCTCCCTCGATGACGCCACCTATACGCTCACGGCCACGCTCCTGGGCATCACCTGCACGACGCAGGGTAATTGGGCGCTGGCCGGGGACAACTGGCTGGTGATCACTCCCAAATCGGATACCTGCGAGGATGGGCCGCTGGCTGCCTCGTCCGTCACCATTGCGCGTAACGGCGATCTTCTCGTCACCGATTCGGGTACCGGCGAGGAGGTCTGGGCCACGTCGTCAGGAGGGTCGGGCGGCGGCGGCGCGGGCGATGGCTGGGGGTTCTTCGAGGGCGTCGTGGTCAATGCATCCAACAGTTCCCCGCTGGGCGGCGTGGCGATCACCGCGACCGGCGGCGGCAAGACCTACACCTTCACCACCAACGCCAGCGGCACCTACTGGATCCAGCTTCCCGCCGGCGATTATGCAGTGGAATATCGCTTGAACGGCTACGTCACGGCGCTCGTCCCGAAGGTCACCGTATACACCAACGGCAGGACGACCGGGGAGACCGTGCGCCTGGCGCCGCAAGGCGTGGCGACGGGCACGGTTCAGGGCAGCGTGCGGGATGCGCTCAATGGTACAGGTATCGAGGGCGCCACCATCCACTGGCGCAGCGGCATCAATGTCACGGTTGGTGATCCCGTGACCACCAGCACCACCGGGGCCAACGGCGCCTACACCGTCACTCTTGCCAGCGGCAACTACACCGGCCAAGTGGTCGTCGGCGGCTATACCACCACGTACTTCAACATCGCTGTGGTGGCGGGTGTCACCGTAGGAGCGCAGCACGTGGTGATCAGCCCGGCGGTGCCGGAAGGCCAGCTGCGCGTGGTGCTCACCTGGGGCGCAAGCCCTGCCGACCTGGATGCCCACGTCACCGGGCCCTGCACCGGCGATGCCGATCCGGAGTCGCTGGCCCAGCGCTGTCATGTGTACTGGAACCAGACGGGTTCCCTCGACAACATCCCGTACATGCAGCTCGATGTCGATGAACGGGAAGGCTACGGCCCGGAGACCATCACCATCGACGTGAACACGGCGGGAACCTACCGCTACTCCGTGCATGACTACACGAACAGCGAATCGACCTCCAGCACGGCCCTGTCCGCCTCGGGCGCTCAGGTCCGCGTCTATGGCGCGAGCGGTCTCCTTGCCACGTTCCCCGTTCCCGTCGGCCGGACGGGCAACCTGTGGACGGTGTTCGAGCTCACGAACGACACAATCGTCCCGATAAACCTCATCACCAACGAGGAGCTGTCTGCTGACGTCAGGACCGCTTCGTTCCGCGGCATGGCGTTGTAGCGTATTCCGGACCGTCCCTTCTCCTGGCCGGGACGCCGTGGCTTTCCTCACGGCGTCCCGGCATCCTCAACCCTTGCGGTGCCGCCGCGCCGGCCACATGATGAACCCATGGGATCCGGGAATGCGAGGGAGAAACCCATGGCGGGCGAACTGTCATCGAATCTGACCAACGGCAAGACCTGGTTGCGGGGCTTGCTCATCATCCTGTTTGCCGTGCTCTACGGCGTGGCCGAATTCGTCGTGTGGGTGCTGGTGGTGCTGCAATTCGGCAGCCAGCTCATCACGGGCGAGCCCATGCCGCGCCTGCTGGCGTTCGCGAACGGCCTGAACGCCTACGTGTACCAAATCCTCCAGTTCATCACCTACCGCAGCGAGGTGCGCCCGTTCCCGTTCAGCGCCTGGCCGACGCACGGGCTGGATGACGTGCGCGAGGAGGAGCGGGCGGCGTCCGAACGGGAAGCGGCCAGGCGGGCGGCGGGCGAGGCGGGCGTGGTGGAGCGGGTCGACCGCTGATCCAGCGGGGGGCTCTGTTAGGATATGCCCGGAACCACGAACCGTTCCGCAGCGCCAGCCCCCGACAATGCAGCGATGGAGAAGGAAAGATGGATATGGACCTGACGATTTCCTCCGTGATGAAGCGGGATGTGACCACGGTGGACATCGACGACACCATTGAAAGCGTGGAACACATCCTTGACGAAGGCGCCCATTCCTTCGTTCCCGTGATGGCGCCCCACGGCGCCTGCTTCGGCGTCATCAGTGCCTCCGACCTGGTGAACTTCCATGCCCGGCAGGAGAACCCGAAGCTGAAGCGCGCCTGGGATGTCTGTACCCACGCGGTCATCGAGGTGGGGCCCGATGCATCACTCAAGGACGTGGCCTGCCTGATGCTGAAAAAGCGCGTGCACCACGTGGTGATCGTGGATCAGGGCCGCATGGCGGGCATCCTGAGCAGCCTGGACCTCATCGACCGCTTCGTGCTCGGGAAATCCCATTGCTGATCACACGGGGCCGGGATGTCCCGGTTTCCGGGGGAGAGTTACCATCCCCCTCGCCGGTACCGCCGCCGCCACGATGCGGCCCCGGTGACCCGTGGTTTCTTTAGCAGGCTGCCACGCAATCCTGGTCCTCGCAGTCACGGCGGCGCTGGCTAGTCTTTAGGGCATAACGCCCCGTCGCCCCGAACTACGGGTACCAAGAAGGGAATCGCCATGCCTCGATACACCACCGAAGCCATTCGTAATCTTGCCCTGGTGGGCCAGTCCGGCAGCGGAAAAACCACCCTGGTGGAGGCCTTGCTCGCCCAGGCCGGCGCCATCGGCGCACCCGGCAGCGTGGAGCGCGGCAACACGGTCTCCGACTTCGACCCGCTGGAGCAGGGCTTCCAGCACTCCCTCAACGCCTCGGTGGTCAGCTTCGATCATCAGGACATCCACGTGAACCTGGTCGACACCCCGGGCCTGCCGGACTTCATCGGCCTGGCGCTGGGTGCATTCCCGGCCGTTGAGACCGTGGCCGTGGTGGTGAATGCCGCCGCCGGCATCGAGCCGGTGGCGCGACGCATGCTGGACTGGTCCGGCGAGCGCAAGCTTTGCCGCATGGTCATCGTCAACAAGATCGATGCCGAAGGCGTCGACCTACCCGGCGTACTCCAGTCCCTGCGCGAGGAGTTCGGGCGCGAGTTGCTGCCCATCAACCTGCCCGCGGAGAACGCGGCCACCGTGCGCGACTGCTTCTTTCACAGCGACGGCGGGACCGACTTTTCGTCGGTGCAGGAGGCGCATACCGAGCTGATCGATCAGGTGGTGGAGGTGGATGAGGCGCTCATGTCGCTCTATCTCGAACAGGGCGAAAACCTGGCGCCTCAGCAATTGCACGATGCCTTCGAGAAGGCCATGCGCGAGGGTCACCTCGTCCCCGTGTGCTTCGTCTCCGCGCGCACCGGCGCGGGCGTGGGCGAACTGCTCGACGTGATGGAACGGCTCATGCCGAACCCGCTGGAGGGCAACCCGCGCCCCTTCATCAAGGGTACGGGCGACAAGGCCGAGGCTTATGCGGTGAAGCCCGATCCGAAGCGCCACGTGGTGGCCCACGTGTTCAAGGTCACCGCGGACCCCTTCGTGGGCAAGCTGGGCGTGTTCCGCATCCATCAGGGCACGGTGACGCGCGACAGCCAGCTGTTCATCGGCGACGGCCGCAAGCCGTTCAAGGTGGGGCATCTGTTCAAGCTGCTCGGCAAGCAGCAGATCGAGATGGACGAGGGCATCCCCGGCGACATCTGCGCCGTGGCCAAGGTGGAGGAGATCCACTTCGACGCCGTGCTGCACGATTCACACGACGAAGACTTCCTGCACCTGAAGCCGCTGCCCTTTCCGGTGCCGGTGTTCGGTCTGGCCATCGCCGCCAAGCGGCGCGGCGACGAGCAGCGCCTGTCCAATGCCCTGCAGCGCGTGGTGGAGGAAGACCCGTGCCTGGTGCTGGAACACAACGCCGAACTCAACGAAACCGTGCTGCGCGGCCTTGGCGACCTGCACCTGCGCCTGGCGCTGGAGAAACTCAACAAGCGTTTCAACGTGGACGCGGAGACGCGCCCGCCCAAGATCCCTTACCGCGAGACCATCAGCGGCCGCGCCGAAGGCCATCACCGCCACAAGAAACAGACCGGCGGCGCCGGCCAGTTCGGCGAGGTGTTCCTGCGGGTGGAGCCGCTGGAGCGCGGCGCCGGATTTGAATTCGCCGACGAGGTGAAGGGCGGCGCCATCCCCGGGCAGTTCATTCCCGCCGTGGAGAAGGGCGTGCGCCAGGCCATGGAAACGGGCGCGCTGGCGGGCTACCCGATGCACGACGTGAAGGTGACGGTGACCGACGGCAAGTATCACCCCGTGGATTCCAAGGAAGTGGCCTTCGTCACCGCCGGGCGGCGCGCCTTCCTGGACGCCGTGTCCAAGGCCGGACCCATGGTGCTGGAACCTATCGTGAATCTGGAACTGGTGGTGCCTGCCGGCGCCATGGGCACCATCACCGGCGACCTCACGGGTCGCCGCGGCCACGTGCTCGGCAGCCGCACCCTGCCGGGCGGCATGATCGGCATCCGCGCCCAGGCGCCGCTTGCCGAGCTGAACCACTATGCGGATCGCGTGCGCTCCCTCACCGGCGGCCAGGGCTCGTACACGCTGGAATTCAGCCACTACCAGCCTGCACCGCCGGCGTTGCAGAAGCAGCTTGCGGCGGAGTTCCGGCCCAAGGCTGAGGAGGATTGAGCGGGCGGATCGCGCGTTTCTGCTTCGCGACTTCCCGCGGTTCGTGAGAGTCGAAACCGCCGGGTAGCGCCTGCGCGCAGTCATGCAGGTCCTTCGCCCCCCACGGCCATACGTCCGCGCAGTCGTGAACTTCATCACGAATCCGGCTATACCTAAACCGGCGAACACCAGCTCGTCTCTGTGGCTTTCTGCCACGACCGGCGCCAGGGATCGGGCAGCCGGCCGCGCGGCAAGCCGGCGCCCGTCCCCCGGAAACGCCGCGGCCGCGAACCCGCCACGCGACACGGAGCGTTGCGCGCATGAAACTCGTCAAGCACGAACTCGCGTTGGTGGAACTGGAATACGACAAGGCACGCGATCTGCTGGCGCGGGGCCTGGACATCGCCGCGCGCGTCTACGCCGCGGAGCGGGAACGCGCCCGGTTGCAGGGCGAGCGCGCCGCCATAGGCGCCGACATCGCCCGCGCCCGCACGCGCATCAGCGAACTGGAATCCCGCATCCTGGACCTGGACGAGAGCGCGCGCACCGAGGCCCAGCGCGAACTGGCCGACGTGGAGATGCGTCACTCGGAACTGCAGGACCGCCGCACCGCCATCGAAGACCGCCTGGCGCGCACGGAGATCCGCGCACCCATCGCCGGCACCGTCAACGAACTCAACGTGCACACCGTCGGCGGCGTGATCACGCCGGCGGAGGTGTTGGCCACCATCGTCCGCGCGGGCCACCATCGTCCGCGCGCAGGCGCACCTGCAGGTGGAGGTGACGCTGCCGCCGGCGCGTATCGAGCAGGTGGCGCCGGCGCAGCGCGCGCGGCTGCGCTTTACCAGCTTCAACCAGCGCACCACGCCCGAACTCGCAGGCCGCGTGCTGCATGTGGCCCCTGCCACCACGCGCGATCCGGAAACGGGCGAGCCCCATTACCGCGCGATGATTGAGGCGTTGCCCGGGGAAACGGAAAAACTCGGCGGGAGGCTGGTGCCCGGCATGCCGGTGGAGGTGTTCATCACCACGGAGGAGCGCAGCGTGCTGTCCTATCTGGCGCGGCCGCTGATCGATCAGTTTGCGCGCGCGTTCCGCGAGCGGTAGGGAGCTCAGTCAGCGACCACCACGCGGTTGCGGCCGTCGGCCTTGGCCTGGTACAGGGCCGCGTCCGCGGCCTGTAACAGGGCGAGGCGCTCGCCGTGCGTGGGGCCGGCCTGGGCCACGCCCAGGCTGACGGTGACGCCGGTATCCGTGGCCACCGCCGTGCGCAGGCGCTCGGCCAGGCTGCGGGCGCCGGTCGCATCGGTCTCGGGCAGGATGACCAGGAACTCCTCGCCGCCATAGCGCACGGGCAGGTCGTTCTCGCGCGTCTCGCGGCGCAGGATGGCGCCGATTTCCGCCAGCAGGCGATCGCCGGCGGGGTGGCCGTGTTCGTCGTTGTAGCGCTTGAAGTGATCCACGTCGAGCATCACCACGGACAGGGCGCGGCCATAGCGGCGCACGTTGGGCAGGTCGCGATCCAGCACCAGTTCCATGAGGCGGCGGTTGCCCAGGCCCGTGAGCGTATCGAGCAGCGAAAGCTGTCGCGTCTCCTCGTAGAGGCGCGCGTTCTCGATCGCCATGCCGAGCTGCTGGCCGATGGCCACGAAGGTGTCGCGCTGGCCCGGTTGCAGGCGCATGCCGCAGGGCACGTAGTAACAGAACACGCCCACCGCCTTGCCCTTGGCCATGAGCGGCACGATCACGTGGCCGTGCTTCTCCATGGACGTGTAGCGGATGGTGTGGCGCTCGTCCTGGCAGCACATGTCGCTGCACAGCACCTCGCCACCGGCGGCGGCGCGGCCGCACAGGCAGTCGCCCACGCGCATGTCCTGGTGCGCCTCGACAAATTCCGCGCTGCCGCCGCCATGGGCAACGAGGCGCATGTGCTCGCCGTCCACCAGGAAGATCGCCATGGGCTGTCCGCGGGAGGCCTCCAGCGCCCCCTCCATGGCCTGCATGATGCGCTCGAACAGCCCCTGCAGGTCGATGGTCTGGTTGATGGCCGAGGCCACCTGGTACAGCGTGGAGAGCTGGGTGTTGCTCGCCTCCAGCTGGTGCTTGGTGGCCTGCAATTCCGCGAGCGCCTGCTCCCACAACTGGCGCATGCGCGCGGCCTGCTGCACGCCCTGGCGCAGCATGCGGTTCTCGTCCTCCAGTCTGCGCAGGCGTGCCTCGTCGCTCATTGCAGGTCGGCGTAGATGATGTCGACGCCGCAGCGCAGGTGGCGCAGGTAATCGAGGGCGCGCGGCACGAATTCCTTGCGCAGGATGCTTCCGTGCTGGGGCAGGATGGCGTTGATGGGCAGGCCCTCGATGCGCTGCACGAAGCCGCGCGCGGCGATGTTGGAGGACATGTATTCCACGTGGAAGAGATCCATCTGCGGCACGTGATCGTCGAAGGACTCCACGTAGAGCCGCCAGTCGAAGTCGAGCGCGGCCCAGATGTCGCCGGAAAACAGGAAGCCCGAGGTGGCGTCGAAGGTGGTGAAGGCGCCCGGGAAATGCAGGAAGGGCGAGGCGATGAATTGCAGCCGGTGGCCTTCGGGAAAGGTGAACACCGGCTTCGCCTCCACGTCGTGCAGGCGATAGTCGCAGCCGTAGGCCGGCAGCAGTACATGGGTGCGCGGCGTGGTGAACACCGTGAGCGCCGGATTGAGCGCCAGCCATTCGGTCATGGACGCCGACACATCCGGATCCTGATGGCACAGGACCATGCCCGTGAGTTTCGCCACGGGCATGATGGTTTCCAGGACGGCGCGCACCGCGGGAAAACTGGGCCGGCCGCCCGGGTCGATGAGCACGCCGGTGTCGCCGGAGCGCACCAGATAGGTGTTGCAACGGAACGCCGTGGGCTCGTAGACGCCGAGCCAATAAATCGCATGCCGCTCGCTCTCGAACAGGATCACCGGGGGGGTGAGCGTCTCCGTGGCCGTCTCCTCCATGCGTCGGTTTGTGCGCGATTGTACCCGGGTGCGCCGACTTCCCGAAGGGTCCGTGCGTCCGGATGCGAAGCGTATCGCGGGCCGCAGGCGAAAGCGTGTTTCTGTGCAGGCGGCACACCTCGAAATCGTGACGGATGCGCACGCGTTTCCGGTCCTACACTCGCAGCAGGAGCGGGCGTCGGGTGGGATGACGCCGGAATGCGTTCGTTTCCGTCACGTACCGCCTGCGCCGCGGTCGCGTCGCCGGGTGCCTTTGTCCACGACAAGCACGCCGGCTGCAGCAGCCGATCCTGGAGCCCTGAACGCAGGAGAGCGCACATGAGCACGCCCATCGACCTCGGTGACGTCCTCAGGCAACTGGCCCATCGCTACCACCACTACAAACAGGAGAACAAGCAGAAGGGACCGATCAGCACGCGCAACCGCCGCCATACCCGCGTGATGCGCGAGCTGGAGCAGGCCTTCGACAAGGCGGTGGAGCGCTGGATCCCGGAGCAGAAAGACCGCGACGCCTGGCGTGATCACTTCTACCACTTCGGCCCGGCGCCGGAGGGGCCGCTGTTGCAGCCTCCGCCCGTGTTCCGCGGCCGCGACGAGGGCGGACGCACGGTGGAAGTGGCCCCGGCCCCGGGCGGCGGCTACACGCTGGAGGTGGAGGGCAAACCCGTGCGGCGCGTGCCCGCCTCGGTGCGTTTCGGTGACCGCGTGATCCGCGCGCTGCACGTGGAGGGCAGCCGTTTCGAGGAGGTGTTCGACGCGCCCGAAGAGGCCCAGGACGCCCTCGCCGCCTACACCGCCGCGCCGGGCCGCGGCACGCCCTGGCAGCACCTGTCCGAACTCTACAGCGACGGCGTCGTGGACCAGAACTTCGGTCTCACCTCCCGCGGCCGCCGCCTGGTGGCCGCCCGCCGCCGCGCCGGTGAAACCGGCGTCGAGCTGAGCATTGGCTGAAGGAGAAGAGGGAACCACGGAGGCCACGGAGAAAAACAGTGCTATTCGCGATCCGGCGTCCGTCGTGATCCGGCCGGAGCGTGTTCCGCCTTGGAGAAAAAATCCTCTCCGTGTTCTCCGTGGTTGATCTCCCTTCTTAGACAGGCACGGACGTGCGCTCCACCACCCGGCGCAGGACGAAGCTGGAGTGCACGCCGGTCACGCCTTCGATGCGGGTGATCTTGCCGAGCAGCAGGGCCTGGTAGGCGTCCATGTCCTGCACCAGCACCTTGAGCTGGTAGTCGGCGTCCTGGCCGGTGACCAGCAGGCATTCGAGCACTTCCGGCATGGCGCTCACCTGTGCCTCGAAATGGGCGAAGCGTTCCGGGGTGTGGCGGTCCATGGCGATGTGGATCAGCGCCATGAGCGACAGTCCCAGCCGGCGTGCGTCCACCAGCGCGCGGTAGCCCGCGATGATGCCCGCCTCCTCCAGCGCCCGCACCCGGCGCAGGCAGGGCGAGGGCGACAGGCCGATGCGGTCGGCGAGGTCCTGGTTGCTGATGCGGCCGTCCTGTTGCAGGACCTGGAGGATCTGGCGGTCGTAGCGGTCGAGGGTCATGGAATCACCGGCAAGGCAAATGTGGGCAGAGTATGTCTCTGCGGAGCATGGGCCCGCAAGATTATAGCCTACCACGGCGCTGGACAGCACAAATACGCAAGCGACTGCCCCGCAGGCTGCCGTAATCTTTCCCTGTCCCTTGCCATTGGCGGACGCACACGAGGCGACCGGCCGGCCGCCGCCCCACGAAGGCGGTGATGGATGCCGCCGACACCCCCGGCGGGAGCGCCCGAAAAGACGCGTAACGCGCAGAAGAAAACGCCAGGAGAACCCATGCAACGCTTCGACCATCGCAAGTACAGCCCCGCACCCCGGGTGCCGCTCGCCAGGCGCCAGTGGCCCGACCGCACCATCACCCGCGCCCCCCGTTGGGCCAGCGTGGACCTGCGCGACGGCAACCAGGCCCTGCTTGAGCCCATGAGCGTGGAGCAGAAGCGTCGCCTGTGGGACGTGCTCGTGGGCATCGGCATCAAGGAGATCGAGGTGGGCTTCCCGGCCGCGAGCCAGCCCGACTACGACTTCGTGCGCTGGCTCATCGAAAACGACCGCATTCCCCGGGACGTGACCGTGCAGGTGCTGGTGCAGGCCCGCGAGGACCTCATCGTGCGCACCTTCGAGGCCTTGCGCGGCGTGCGCCGCGCCATCGTGCACGTGTACAACTCCACCTCCACGGTGCAGCGCGAGCGCGTGTTCGGCCTCGACCGGGAGGGCATCACCGCCATCGCGGTGCGCGGCGCGCAGTGGCTCAGGCGCGAGGCCGAGCGCCATCCGGAAACGGAATGGGTGTTCCAGTACTCGCCCGAGAGCTTCACCGGCACCGAGCCGGATTTCGCCGTGGCCGTGTGCGAGGCGGTGCTGGACGTCTGGCAGCCGACGCCCGGGCATCCGGCCATCATCAATCTCCCGGCGACGGTGGAATCGGCCACGCCCAACGTGTTCGCCGATCAGGTGGAGTACTTCGCCACCCACATCTCCCGCCGCGACGCCGTGGTGATCTCCGTGCACACCCACAACGACCGCGGCGGCGCCGTGGCGGCGGCGGAGATGGCATTGCTCGCCGGCGCCGATCGCGTGGAAGGCACCTTGCTCGGCAACGGCGAGCGCACGGGCAACATGGACATCGTCACCTTGGCCATGAACCTCTACAGCCAGGGGGTGGACCCGCAGCTCGATCTCTCGCGCCCGGACGAGATCATCGGCACCGTCACCGCCTGCACGGGCATTCCCGTGCATCCGCGCCATCCGTGGATCGGCGAGCTGGTGTACACGGCCTTCTCGGGCAGCCATCAGGACGCCATCCGCAAGTCCCTCGCGCGCCAGCGGCCGGACGAGCCCTGGCAGGTGGCCTATCTGCCCATCGATCCGCGCGACCTCGGCCGCGACTACCAGGAGGTCATCCGCATCAACAGCCAGTCGGGCAAGGGCGGCGTGGCCTTCGTGCTGGAGCGCGACCACGGGCTTTCCTTGCCGCGCTGGATGCAGGTGGAATTCGCGCCGGTGGTGCAGCGCGAGAGCGAGGCGCGCGGCGGCGAGGTGGACAGCGCCACCCTGCTCGCCCTGTTCCAGTCCCACTTCATGGCCGACGACCCGGTGGCCCTCGCCGGTTATCGGCTCGAACGCACCCAGGGCCGTGAGGCCATCGAGGCCACCTTGCGCGACGGCGGGCGCGAATTCCGCGTGAGCGGCGAGGGGGCCGGGGCCATGGAGGCCTTTCTCAATGCCTGGGCCGCCTACAGCGGCGAACGGGTGAGCGTGGTGGATTACGCCGAGCACGCCATGGGCGAAGGCACCGGCGCCGAGGCCGCCGCCTACGTGCTGCTCAACGTGGGCGGACGGCGTGTCGCCGGCGCGGCACGGGACTGCGACAGCACCAGCGCGCCGTTGCGCGCTGTGCTCGCGGCGCTTAACCGCGCAGTACGCTACGCGCACGCGGCGGCCTAAGGATTAGGCCGCTGTTGTGCGGCCCGTGAGGCGCATCACGGCAAGGGGCAGGCAGAGTCGACTACAAGGACGGTTGGTACGTCACCCATGTCTGGAGAAGGGGCCGCACATGCTCGTCAACCTGGACGAACTTTCCGCCAACGAGCTCCTCGAACTGGCGCGCAAGAAGCAGCAACAGGAAGTTGAAAAGGCGCGAGCTGCCGCCGTGGTCTCCCGGCTGGCGCAGCTGCGCAAACGGCGTGAGCAGTTGATGGCCGATCAGGAGCGTGCCCTCGCCATTCTGGAAAAGGAGTTGCAGGCATTGCAGCAGCGGCGTGCGCAGTTGGTCGCCAGTCACCAAAGCGCGCTGGCTGCACTGGACAAGGAGATGGCGGAGGTGAGCGCCAGCAAGGACAGCGTTCCCGAAGCGGTTGCTCCGGTAGCGGCTGCTCCGATGACAGTGGCCCCCGCGCCTGCCGCCGTTGCCGAGCCGGCCGATGCCTCCCAGTCGCGCGAAGGCGAAAAGGGCAAGCCGGACATGGCGGCCACCATCCTGCAACTGCTTAAGGGACGTATCGACATCAGCGAGGGTTTCCTGCGCGAGCGCCTGCGTTCCGGCGGCTACGACCTGGCCAAGCTGGGCAAGACCCTGGAACAGCTGGTGCGCGAAGGCAAGCTGGTCAACAAGGGCGGCGGCAACTACGCCCTCAAGAAGCGCACCTAGGCAGATGCCTCTTCACAAACTTGTACCTGTCGCCATCACTGCGGCCAGGGCCTTGTGCGTCTCTGTTTGGACCCTGCGCGCCCGCGCAACATTCACCCTGGAGTTTTCTCAAAAAACGGTTTGTGTGCGGCGGCCACGGGCCGCCCTCTGTGTGGAGCAAACACAGATAGGGCGGGCCGTGCCCGCCGTTGTTGGTCAGGCGACCTGGGAATAGCCGCTGCGGGCGATGTCCATCAGGCGCTGCTGGATGCGCGCCGGCAGCTGACGGCGGTGCTTCACGCGGGGCTGGGGCAGCTCGGGGATGGGGGATTCCTCGCCGTAGAGTTCCAGGTACTCGGCGAAGTTGTCGAAGGTCCGGCGGCTGGCGTTGTCGACGAAGGTCTCGGCGGGCGTACCTTCGGCGAGGACGAGTTCGTGGTTTTCCAGTTCGATGTGGAAGTACTCCACGTTGCCTTGCCATTCCTTCATCTGCTGGATGGTGGCGCCGTTGACCAGTGCCTGGGCCTGGACCAGCAGGCCGTCGACGAGCAGGGCATGCGCGGGGGAGACATAGAGGTCACGCCGGGGCAGGCCGTTGCCCAAAGCGCCGGTGCGGATGCGGACCGGCAGTTCGGTGAACAGGGGATGGCGGGTCTGGCGACCGATCCACTTGACCGGCACCGCCTGGCCGTCGGCGGTGAGCACGAGGTCGCCGATGCGCAGGTCTTCCACGGCCTTGTCGCCCGAGGGTGTGGCGATGAGGGTGCCGCGGGCGAAGCATAGAGTGTAAGATTGTTGTTGTTGAGTTACTACATAGGGGGGTACGCCTCCTTTGTCAGTAAGAAGATAATACTTTCCCCCTGCCTTGATTATCGGGTCTCCATCCACTGTGTAGCCCTCGTACGTCGCTTCAGTGACGCCAAGGATACCAGTCACTGTTATAGTTTCGCCGTGGTTTACTTCGTTGCTTCCTTCTATACTTATGCCATAGTATGGCATATCAAAAATTAATGTTGAGGTACCTTCTGGATTGTACCCTGAGAATAAATATGCATATTGAAAGTTTGCTGTTGCCATTTCTTTTCCCCTTTTTCTGAGCAGTTCAACCCTGACCTCCTCACACTGCCGTCCGTTACCAGTAGCCTCGAACTTTCTCGCGCAGCCGATTTCCCGCCCAGACGCGATGGCGTGTGCCAAGAGGGCCTTGCCATTATCTGCAATTCATGCCGCCGATACCATACGAAACGGCGTACGGGAATCCCCATGAATCTCCGCCACCCATAGGGCAGGCCATGCCCGCCGTGAATGTGTCCGGGTGGATGAGCGGCGGCCACGGGCCGCCCTATGTTCCAGCGGAAATTCGTGAGGTCCCCTCAGGCGCACCTCGGCACCCTTCGCGGTCTTTGCGTGAGCTTTTGAAAAGCCCCGTGTCCCCCCGTGGTTCAAGCTTTTTCTTCGGACGATTGGCCATCCCCGCCTGGATAAGCGGCGGCCATCCGCACTCTCCGTTTTTTGGCGCCTCTATCGCGCCGGCCCGAGCAGCATGGAGTGGCCGGTCATGGCGTCGGGCTTGGGCAGGCCCATGAGATGCAGCACCGTAGGCGCCACGTTGGCCAGGCCACCGGAGGTGGACAGCTGCCAGTCCACGCTGTCGATCACCATGAACGGCACCGGATAGGCGGTGTGCTGGGTGTGGGGCGCATCGGCGCCCATGTCCAGCAGTTGCTCGCAGTTGCCGTGGTCGGCGGTGAGGATGACCGAGTAATCGCAGGCCACCGCGGCATCGAGCACCCGTCCCACGTGCTCGTCCAGCGCCTCCACGGCGGCGATCACCGCCTCGCGCACGGCGGTGTGGCCCACCATGTCGCCGTTGGCGAAATTCACCACGATGAAGGCGTATTCACCCGAGCGGATGGCCTCGATCACGGCATCGGCCACCTCGGGCGCGCTCATCTCGGGCTTGAGGTCGTAGGTGGCGACCTTGGGCGAGGGGATGGTCAGGTGCGTTTCCCCCGCCACCGGCTCGGCGTGGCCGCCGTTGAAGAAATAGGTGACGTGGGCGGCCTTCTCGGTCTCGGCGCAGTGGAACTGCTTGAGGCCGGCCTGGCTGATCACCTGGCTGAGGGTGATGCCCGGGCGATCGGGGGTGAAGGCGTAGGGCAGGCCGAAGCGACGGTCGTACTCCATCATGCAGGTGACCGGTATGGGCTCGAAGCCCGGTCGCGCAAAGCCGTCGAAATCGCGCAAGGCCAGCGCCGCCACCATCTGCCGCGGGCGGTCCTTGCGGAAGTTGAAGCTCAGCGCCGTGTCGCCGACGACCATGGGTTGCGCGGTCGGGAGGATCACGGGTTCGATGAACTCATCGGTCTGCCCGGCCGCATAGGCGGCCTCGATGGCGGCGCGCAGGTTTTCCGCTCGCGGGCCCTCGTTGTGCACCATGGCGCGCCAGGCCCGCTCGGTGCGATCCCAGCGCTTGTCGCGGTCCATGGACCAGAAGCGTCCGCTTACCGTGGCGACCGCTCCGCCCGCCTTGGCCAGCGCCGCCTCCACGTCGGCCACGTAGCCGAGCGCCGACTTGGGCGGCGTGTCGCGGCCGTCGGTGAACATGTGCAGCAGCGGCCGCGCGCCATGGCGCGCGCACAACTCGGTGAGCGACAGCAGGTGGCGCAGGTGAGAGTGCACACCGCCCGTGGAGACCAGTCCGAACAGATGCAGGGGGCGTCCCGCGGCAGCTGCATCGCGCACCGCCTTCACCAGTACCTCGTTGCGGAAGAAGCTGCCGTCGTCGATGGCGTCGTCGATGAGCACCAGGTCCTGGCGCACGATGCTGCCGCAACCGATGGTGGTGTGGCCTACCTCGGAATTGCCCATCTGTCCGTCGGGCAGACCGACCGCATGGCCCGAAGCCTGGATCACCGTGTTCGGATAACGGGCGAAGTAGGCGTCGAGGCGCGGTGTGCGGGCCAGGGCGATGGCATTGTTGAGCTTGCTCGGGCTGACCCCGAAGCCGTCGAGGATGATGAGCACCACCGGTCGTCGGGGCGCACCGTGATCTTCTTTGTGCATGGTCGCTGGCTTCTCCAGGGATGCAGGACGGTCTCTGAAACACTACACCCGAACGCCCGTGGCGGCTTGTGGCAGGCGCCTTCCGGCGCAGCGGGACCGCGGAAACCCGTGAGTGCGATCGGTGGTTTTCGTGAGCGTACCCTATGCCTGCGGATATGCAACAATCGCTATGTCGTCGCGACGACCGGCCGATCGGAATCCTGTTAGCACCCGCAAGTTTTTCGGTCTGCCGGCGTTTACAATCGACTGTTCAAAGGCACCTGAAGAGGATCCGGAGGCGAGACGCGAATGCCCCAGCACGAGAAGCCGGACAATGCCGCAAGCACACGGGCCGCTTCCGGCCTGTCCTTCGGCGTGCCCATGGACGACGAGCCGCCGAACATCCAGGTGCCGCCCGGCACGGAACTGATGGTCGAAGTGGAAGGCGTTTACGGCCATCTGCGCAGCCAGCTCGTCGGCAACAGGCCCGGCCACTACCTGATCATCCGTACCCCGGCCGGCCCGCCCGGCTTCGCCACCAAGCTCTTCCGGGGCAACACCATCATCGTGCGCTACCTGGAGGGCGGCAGCGCCTGCGGTTTCCAGACCAGCATTCTCAACACCATCAACGATCCCGAGCCGCTGATGTTCATCGAATGCCCGCGCCTGGTGCAGGAGAAGAGCATGCGCGACGCGCGGCGCCTCGAGACCTATTTGCTGTGCAAGGCCGCGGTGCACAACCAGACCGCCGACGGCCACATCGTCGACCTGAGCCGCAGCGGTTGCCGGTGCGTGCTCCCCACCCAGGTGGAGGGCGTCGTGCTGCGGGTGCATGTGGGTGATCCCATCGCCCTCGCCGCCCCGCTCGACGGCCAGGCCGTGCGCCTGACCGGGAAGGTGAGGAACGTGAGTGCGCGGCAGGCCTCCCTGCACGTGGGCATCCATTTCGAGGGCCTGCAGCCGGCCACGGAGGAACAGATCATCGAGTATCTGGTCAAGCATGGCATCGAACTCTGACCTGCCCCGCGCGCCGTCCGGCCGCACCCGCCGATGATCAAGAAGATCCCCATCGAGCGGTTGCGCGTGGGCATGTACATCCACGACATCAACTGCGGCTGGCTCGATCACCCCTTCCTGCTCAACCAGTTGTTCGTCCGCGACGAGAAGACCCTGGCGCGCGTGGTGCGCACCGGCACGCGCGAGGTGTACATCGACAGCGAGCGCGGCCTGGACGTATTCGACGAATCCGACGAGCGGCCGGCGGACGAGCCGGTGCTGTTCAAGCCCAAGGAGCAGGTGGACAGGGAGCTGCTCGCCGAACTGCACCGGGTGATCGGCAGCGCGCCGCCCAGCCGCGCGCCGCGGCCGGTGCGCGAAGAACTCTTCTATGCCCGCTCCACCGCCAAGGAGGCCAAGCGCGTGGTGTCATCGGTGATGCACAGCGTGCGGGCCGGCCGCCAGTTCGAGGTGGCGGAAGTGGAGGACGTGGTGGAACAGCTCGCCGAATCGGTGCTGCGCAACCCCCAGGCGCTCATCGGCCTCACCCGTATCCGCCACCGTGACCACTACACCTTCGAGCACTCGGTGAGCGTGGCCGTGTTCATGCTCGCCTTTGCGCGCGCGCTGGGCTTCGACGAGCAGACGGTGCGCGAGCTGGGCGTGGGCGGGCTGCTGCACGACATCGGCAAGACGCGCATCCCGCTGCACGTCCTCAACAAGCCTGGCGCTCTCACCGAGGAGGAATACGCCGTCATGCGCGAGCACGTGACGCTGGGACGCGCGCTGCTGGAAGAGCATGGCGGCATCGGCCCGATCGCCATGGCGGTGGTGGCCGAACACCATGAGCGTTGCGACGGCAACGGTTATCCGCGGCAACTCAAGGGCGAGGAGATCTCGCGCTACGGCCAGATGGCGGCCATCGTGGACGTGTACGACGCCGTCACCGCGGACCGCGTCTATCACACCGCCGAGGTGCCCACGCGCGTGCTCGGGCAGTTGATCGAGTGGGGCGCGCACCATTTCAGCATGCCACTGGTGCACCAGTTCATTCGTTGCGTGGGCATCTACCCGGTGGGCTCGCTGGTGATGCTGAGCAACGGCTGGATCGGCGTGGTGCTGGAGCAGGGTACACAGGACCTGCTGCATCCGCGCGTGCGCGTGGTCTACGACAGCCGTGCGCGCGAGTTCATGCCGCCGAAGGACATCGATCTCGCCACGGATCACGAGTACCGCATCGACGGCGCGGCCTCGGAGACCCGCTGGGGCATCAACGGGGTGGATTATCTGGATTGACGGGCCGCGCCCCGCGTCACTCGGCGATCAGGGTCAGCAGCCGCTGCAGCACGCCGGGGCGTGCCTCCTCCTCGGGCCGCTCTTCCTTGGGCAGGTTGCGTGTCTTTAGCAGGGAATCGGCCATGCGCCAGATGGCGGCGGCGGCCTGGCTTTCGGGATAGGCGAGGATGAACGGCTGGCGCTGGCGCACCGCGCTGCCCACCGCCTGATCGTAGAGGATGGTGCCTTCCTCGATGAGCCGCCTGCCCACGTAGTGGGCGGCCATGGATTCGAGCCGCAGCATGGCCCGCTTGGCCTCCTTCTCGTCGCGCGCCATGTTCACCACCAGATGCACCTTGCTCCAGGGCGCGCGACCGTGCACCACCTTGATGGCCGCGTAGGCGTCCACCAGCGCCGTGGGCTCGGGCGTGGTCACCACCAGCACGTCGTCCGCGGCGCGCGCGAAATCCATGGTGTTGGCCGAGATCCCCGCGCCCGTGTCGATGATGATGAAGTCCGCCTCCTGCACCAGATCCTGAATGGCTTCGGAGAACACCAGGCGCTCGCGCACCGAGAGATTGGCGAGGTGCTCGTCGCCCGAGGCGCCCGGCACCACCTTGATGCCCACCGGCGTGTCGATGAGGACCTCGCGGATGGACTTGCGCTCGGCGAGCACGTCACTGAGGTCGCCCTGGGGTTGCAGGCGCAGCAACACCTGCACGTTGGCCAGGCCCAGGTCGGCGTCCCACAGCACCACGCGCTGCATGCGGTTGGCGAGCGCGATGGCGAGGTTGAGGGCCACATTCGTCTTGCCGACGCCGCCCTTGCCGGAGGTGACGGCGAGGACGCGGGCTTCTTCGATTGGTCGCTGCATGGTTTCCGATTCTACGCCAAGGCGCGGCTTGCGATCGCAACCGCATGGCACTCTGCGAGGTCGTTGCCTATATCTTGACCGAACCGTGACCGGAACCCGGAGCGCGCATGGAACTGCCTGGACGGGCCGCTTCCTACTGGCTCGATGTCAGCCGTCCCGAGTTCGAGCCCCTCGCCGGCGGCGCCAAGGTGGACGTGGCGGTGGTGGGCGGCGGCTGGGTGGGCGTGCTGACCGCCGACATGCTCAAGCGCGCCGGACGCACGGTGGCCTTGATCGAAGCGCGGCGCGTGGGTGCCCAGGTCACCGGCCACACCAGCGCCAAGCTCACCTCGCTGCATGGCCTCATCTACGCGGAACTGGCGCGCCTGTTCGGCGACGCCACCGCCCGGCTTTACGGCGAGGCCAATCAGGCAGGCATCGACTGGGTGGAGCGCACGGCGGCCGAGCGCGGTATCGATTGCGAGTTCGCCCGTGTGCCGGCGTACAGCTACAGCGAAGGCGGCGCCCGCCTGGTCGACATCCACGCCGAGGTGGAGACCGCCGCCCGCCTCGGGCTGCCGGCCTCGTTCGCCGACTCGCTGCCGCTGCCCTTCGCGGTGGCGGGCGCCGTGCGCTTCGACAACCAGGCGCGCTTTCATCCCCTCAAGTTCCTGCTGCCCATCGCCGCTTCCATTCCGGGTGACGGCAGCCACGTGTTCGAGCACACGCGGGTGTTCGACGTGGAGGCGGGCAATCCCCACCGCGTGCTCACCCACCGCGGCACCGTGTGGGCGCGCGACGTGGTGATGGCCACCAACCTGCCGTTTCTGCTACAGGGCCTGCACTTCGCCAAGGTCTTTCCCAGGCGCCATGCGCTGCTCGCCTCGCGACTCGCCTCCGGCAGCCTGCCCGACGGCATGTTCGTCAGCGTGGAGGAGCCGTCCTACTCCATTCGTCCCCAGCCGGATGTGCAGGGGGGTGTGCTGATCACCGTGGGCCCGGCGTTTCCCACCGGCCGGGGCGACATGGCCGCCCGGTTTGCGGACCTGGAGCGCTTCACCCGCGAGCGCTTCGACGTGCAGGAGGTGTTGCTGCGCTGGGGCAACCAGGACTATTTCTCGCCGGACCGCATGCCGTTCGTGGGTAAGCTCAGCCCCACCACGCGGCGCATGTACGTGGCCACGGGTTTCAGCGCCTGGGGCCTGGCCAACGGCGTGGCGGCGGCGCGCGTGCTCAGCGATCACATCCTCGAACAACGCAATCCGTGGGCCGGGATGTACGACGCCACGCGCTACCACCTGCGCGTCACGGGCAGGGAACTGCTGCGCGAGAACTTCGAGATCGGCAGAAGCTGGCTCAAGGACCACCTGCGCAGCTGGCGTTTGCGGGACGTGTGCGACGTAAGCCGGGGCGAGGGGGCGGTCTGCCGGCGCAACGGTATTCCCGTGGCGGTGTACAAGGGCGAGGACGGCACCAATCACTATCTCTCGCCGTTCTGCCCCCACCTCAATTGCATGGTGAGCTGGAACGGCGCGGAGAAGAGCTGGGATTGCCCATGCCACGGTTCGCGCTTCAGCGCGTCGGGCGAGCTGATCGAAGGGCCTGCGGTGCGCGACCTGGAGTCGCGCGAGGAGGAATGAACCCGGCCTGCGGACGCCCGTGGGCGCCCGCGGGCCAAATTCCGGGATGACTTCTTACTTGTTGTTGCTGCGGTCGACTTGACCGGCGTCGAAGATGCGAGCCATGTAGACAAAGTAAAAGAGGAGGCCGTAAACGACCGTGCCGATGATGGTTTCGAGCATGGAGTTTTCCCTCTGACGTTTTGTTGATGCCCTCTCGGGGGCGGCAGGGCCATCCTAGGAGTGCCGATTCGGCCGAGGCATTGAAAATTGTCAATGTCGTGTGGTTTTTAAGCCCGCTGCAAGTCCCGGTTCAGCGGTGCTTCAGTCCGCCCCGCCATTCTCTCCCCGTAGCGACACACAACGGAGGAGAGAAGCCATGACCACGCGGACCCGACTGTCCCGCCTTTTCGCCGATGCCTGCATCGTACTGACCGGGCTGTGGATTGCCGCTGCCGGCTTCAGCGGCGGCGACGTGACCGCGGCGCTCGCCGCACTGGGCATCGCCTGACCCCGCCGGGGGCTTTCGCCCCCACGGCGCGCCGGGCAGGGTAAAATCGCCCGGCGCGTGCCCGCCGCCTTCTCCCGCAAGATCAGGGCCTTTGCACTTCTTCGCATTTGCTCGCGCGCCGTGTCGGGTATCCCGCCCACGGTGCGGGTAAAGTGGCCCTGGGCTTCACGGCTGCGGTGCGCGTCCCGCGCACGCCGAGCGGAACCAATTGCCGCCGTGCGGCTCTCTATTGTCGCGGCAGCTTTTCCGGGTGAATCCGCGCACCCTGACCGGAGTGGACATGAACAACGAGAACAGTGTGGCCGGCGTCCTGGCCGTCGGCCGTGCGCGCCGTCGGCCGCTGCGCTGGCTGGCGGCGGTGGCGGCGGTGCTGGCCGTCGCCGCCTCGGGCTGGCTGTGGCTGGGCGGGGACGGCGATGCGCCGCGCTACCGCACCGCACCTGTCACGCAGGGCGAGCTGGTGGTGATCGTGAGCGCCACCGGCACCCTCCAGCCCCTCAACCGCGTGGACGTGGGCAGCGAATTGTCCGGGACCATCGCCAGCGTGGAGGTGGATTTCAACGACCGCGTCGAGGCCGGCCAGGTGCTGGCCCGGCTCGATCGCGAGATGCTGCAGGCGCGCCTGGTGGAGGCCCGCGCCACCCTGCAGGCCGCCGAGGCCAAGGTGACGGAGGCGCAGGCCACGGTCACCGAGAGCCGCCTGGCCCTCAAGCGCTGCGAGGACCTGGTGGACCGCGGCATGTGCACGGCCAGCGATCTGGACAAGCTGCGCGGTGCGTTCGCCCGCGCCGAGGCGGCCGAGGTCATGGCCCGCGCCCAGGCGGCCCAGGCCAGGGCGGCGGTGGACGCCCAGGAGACCAACCTGCGCAAGTCCGTGATCCGCGCGCCCATCGGCGGCATCGTGCTCAATCGTCAGGTGGAGAAGGGCCAGACCGTCGCGGCCTCGTTCCAGACGCCCGTGCTGTTCACCCTGGCCGACGACCTCTCCCGCATGGAACTCATCGTGGCCGTGGACGAGGCCGACATCGGCCAGGTGCGCGTGGGCCAGGCCGCCACCTTCACGGTGGATGCCTACCCCGGGCGAACCTTCAAGGCCGAGGTGAAACAGATCCGCCAGGCGCCCAAGACCGTCGAGGGCGTGGTGACCTATGAAACCGTGCTGTCCGTGGCCAACGACGACCTGGTGCTCATGCCGGGCATGACGGCCACCGCGGACATCGTGAGCGCGCGCCTCGCCGACGTGCTGCTGGTGCCGAACGCCGCCTTGCGTTTCACGCCGCCGGTGGAGGCGCCCAGGACCAGCTCCGGCGGCATGCTCTCCTTCCGCGGGCCGCCGCGCGCGGCCAAGACCGTGCAGAAGACCAAGGCGCCGGATGGCCGCCAGACGGTCCACGTGCTGCGCGACGGTGCACCGGTGCCCGTGTCCATCCGCACCGGCGCCACCGACGGACGCAACACCCAGGTGCTCGAGGGCGAACTCACGCCGGGCACCGAGCTGATCACCGACATCCTCAGCGCGCCGAAATGAAACCTGCCCTGATCGAACTGCGCGGCGTGCGCAAGGTGTACGGCCGCGGCGAGGCGGCGGTGACCGCGTTGTGCGGCATCGACCTAACCATCGCCCAGGGCGAGTTCGTGGCCATGATGGGCCCGAGCGGTTCAGGCAAGTCCACCTGCATGAACATCCTCGGCTGCCTGGACACGCCCACGGACGGCGCCTATCTGTTCGACGGCGTGGACGCAGGCCGTCTGCCGCGGGACGGCCGCGCGCTGCTGCGTCGCCATTTCATCGGTTTCGTGTTCCAGGGCTTCAACCTGCTCCCGCGCACCTCGGCGCTGGAGAACGTGGAACTGCCGCTGGTGTATCGCGGCATCCCCGCCGCCGAGCGTCACGCCCGCGCCCGCGCCGCGCTCGCCTCGGTGGGTCTGGAAGGCCGCGAGACCCACACGCCCGCGGAGCTCTCGGGCGGCCAGCAGCAGCGCGTCGCCATTGCCCGCGCCATCGTCACCGAACCCAAGGTGCTGCTCGCCGACGAACCCACCGGCAACCTGGACAGTGCGCGCAGCCACGAGATCATGGAACTCATCGGCGAGCTCAACCGCGAGCACGGCATCACCGTGGTGATGGTCACCCACGAGGCCGACATCGCGGCCTTCGCCCGGCGCGTGGTGCGTTTCCGTGACGGACGCATCGAGCACGACCTGCGCGGGGAGGCCGCCTGATGTTCGGCAACACCCTGCTCCTTGCCCTGCGCGCCATTCGCCGCAACCTGCTGCGTTCCGCGCTCACCACCCTGGGCATTGTCATCGGCGTGGCCGCGGTGATCACCATGGTGAACGTGGGCTCAGGCGCCACCGCCCAGGTGACGGCGCAGATCACCAGCCTGGGCAGCAACCTGTTGCAGGTGAGCCCGGGCCAGTTCTTCGGCATGGGCCAGCGCGTCGCGGCCAAACCCTTCACCGCGGAAGATGCGGAGGCCATCGCGCGCGAGATCTCCGGGCTGCGCGCCGTCGCGCCCACCGCCACGCGCACGCTCACGGCCGTGTACGGCAACGCCAACTGGATCACCACGGTCACCGGCACCACCAACGCCTATTTCACCGTGCGCGAGTGGCCCATCGTCCTCGGCCGCAGTTTCACCGAAAGCGAGCTGCGCGCCGGCAAGGCCGTGTGCGTGCTGGGCGAGACGGTGCGCAAGGAGCTGTTCGGCGGCCAGGACCCCGTGGGCGCTTCCATCCGCCTCAAGAACCTCTCCTGCGAGGTGATCGGGGTGCTCGCGCCCAAGGGGCAGTCGAACATGGGCATGGATCAGGACGATGCGGTGATCATCCCGCTGCGCACCTACTGGCGACGCATCGCCGGCAACCAGGACGTGCGCAACATCCAGGTCTCGGCCAAGGACGGCGTGTCCACGGCCAAGGTGAAGAAGGACGTGGAGCAGCTGCTGCGCGAGCGGCGGCGTATCGCCCCGGGCGGGGACGACAACTTCACCGTGCGCGACATGCAGGAGGTCGCGCAGGCGCTCACGGCGACCACCAAGGTGCTCACCGCCCTGCTCGGCGCGGTGGCGGCGGTGAGCCTGCTGGTCGGCGGCATCGGCATCATGAACATCATGCTGGTGTCGGTGACCGAACGCACCCGCGAGATCGGCATACGACTGGCCATCGGAGCCATGGAGCGTGACGTGCTCATGCAGTTCCTGGTGGAGGCCGTGGTGCTTTCGGTGTTCGGCGGCATGCTGGGCATGCTCATCGCCGTCGCCATGACCTGGGGCATGGCGGCGCTCCTCAAGGTACCCATGGTGCTGGAGCCCGCCATCTTCGCCGTGGCCTTCGTGTTCTCCGCGGCCATCGGCGTGTTGTTCGGCTACTTTCCCGCCCGCCGCGCCGCGCGTCTCGATCCCATCGAGGCGCTCAGGCACGAGTAAGGCTCACCGGAGACCTTGCGCCCCCGGCGTGTCACAGCCAGTCCGTCAACATGATGCCGATGCCGATGCGGCTGTTGTAATGGTCGTAGTCGATAAGGCTCTCTCCGTAGCCGTTGAAGTACTGCACGTAGGCGCGCACCTGGTTGCCCAGCGGGCGGCTGTAATCCAGTTCCACCGCACCACGGTTCTCGTCGCGCAGGTTGTTGCGCAACATCAGCCCCCAATGCGCATCGCCGTTGCGCAGCACCGCGCGAAATTCGAAATTGCCCATGTACTTCTCGATGTCGGGGTTGTCGTCACCGGTGGGATCCGCGGGCGACTTCTTCTCGCTCTCGGGGATGCGCAGCCATGGCCGCAGGCTAAGGTAGAGATCGCCGCGTTCCAGGATCAGCTGCGCAACGATGCGATTCCAGCTGCGCGACAACAGCCCGCTCTGGCCATTGGACTGGTGGTTGAGGCCTATGGACAACACCCGGCTGCGAAAACCGAATACCTCTCGATTGTGCAAAAAGGTGAGCAGCACCTCGGGCTCGTACACCGTTTCGCGGAACGAGGCCGAGGTCTGGCGGTTGTACAGCTGCCAGAGCGACAGCTGGGTGTAACCGAAGTACAGCCGTTCCCGGCCGCCGAGCAGGCCCTTTGCCAGGGGGATCTTGAGACTGATCTGGTACTTGGCCTCCAGCGATTCGAGATCGACGTCCGTCCCCTCGTAGGGCGCTTCGTTGGGGTTGTCCACGTAAGTGAGCGGCAGGATATAGGTGGGCCGGTGCGGGACGATGGCGAAGCGGTTGTCGGCCAGCGTCTCCTCCAGCAGCAAGCGCTCGGTGATGGCGGAGGTGTCCTCGTCATCGACAGCCGCCGCCGGGCAGGCGGCGAGCGTGAGCACGAGCAGGGTGAGGAGGCGAAGGCGCATGGAGAGCGACGTCCGTGGTTTGCATTGAGCTTATCTCATCCGGGGGGGGCTGCAGCGCTTGCCGCGGCACGGTCCATGGGCATACCCTGACGCCTCCCGGGCGAGGCCCGGCGCACTGAGCGCGTGACTGCACACGACTTGCAGACGGCAGAGGAAACAGTAGCTAGGGAGGGGACATGTCCGACGGCACCTATGAACTGGTGTTCCGGGGGGAGATCCTGGAGGGTTTCGACCGCGAGCACGTCAAGCGGGAATTCGGTCGCATCTTCAGGCTCACGGCGGAACGCCTGGATGAAATCTTCGCCCATCCGCACGTGGTGTTGCGCAGGGACCTGAGCGCGGAACAGGCGACGCGTTACCAGGATGCGCTGTCCAGCCTGGGCCTGAAAATCCTCATGCGCGCGAACACGGCGCACGCCGCCGATGCCTCCGGCGGCACGGGCGAGGTGGCGGGCACCGCCGAGGATGCCGGACAGGCGCGTACCGTTCCCTTCGAGTTCAGCGGGCGCGGCGGCGAGTTCTTCCGGATCTGGATCGTCAATGTCTTCCTGACCATCCTCACGCTCGGCATCTATTCCGCCTGGGCCAAGGTGCGCACCCAGCGCTACTTCTACGGCAACACGCGCCTGGATGGCGTGAGCTTCGATTACCTCGCGAACCCGCTTGCCATACTCAAGGGGCGTCTCATCGCCTTCGGCCTGTTTGCCGCCTACACCCTGTCGGACCTGGTGAGCCCCTTGCTCTCCCTGGGACTGATGCTCGTGTTCCTGCTGTTCCTGCCCTGGATCGTGGTGCGCGCGCTGGCCTTCCGCGCGCGCAACAGCGCCTGGCGCAACGTGCGCTTCGATTTCACCGGCAGCGCGTGGGAAGCGGCCAAGGCCTTCGTGCTGTGGCCGCTGCTGGGTGCGTTCAGCTTCGGCCTGTTGATGCCCTTTGCCCTGCAGCGCCAGGCCGCGTTCATGGTGGGCAACAGCCGCTACGGTACCGAGGCGTTCGCCTTCGATGCCGGCGTGAACGCGTTCTACCGGATCTTCTTCGTCGCGCTCGGCATCGGTGTGGGCGGCTTCCTGGTGGCAGGAATCGTTGCCGCGGTGGTGCCGGTGCTTGCGCCCCTGCTGGCCGTGGCGGTCTACCTGGTGCTTTTCATCTGGTTCAACGTGGTGCGCGTCAACCTGGTTTACGGCGCTACCGCCATCGCAGACCATCGCTTCGAGGCGGACTATGCCTTCGGTTCCTACGCCATGCTCATGCTTGGCAACATGCTGGGACTCCTGCTGACCTTCGGGCTCTTCTATCCCTGGGCCCGCGTGCGCACTGCGCGTTACGCAGCGGAGCACGTGCGCGTCCATGCGAGCGGCGACCTCGGCGCCTTCAGCGCCGACCAGCAGCGCAGCGTGAGCGCCGTGGGCCAGGAGATCGGCGACATCTTCGACGTGGACCTCGGCCTGTGATCCGCGGCGACTACTTCGACGGGCGCACGTCGCGGCGCATCCCCGCGCAGCTCCGCGAACACGACGGCAAGGTGAGCGTGCATGCGGAATCCGGCGAATTGCAGCCGCCGACGCCCCTGAGTGAGGTGGACGTGTCCTCGCGCCTCGGCGACACGCCGCGCTTCCTGCGTTTTCCCGGCGGCGCCCAGTTCGAGACCGGCGACAATGCGGGCGTGGATGCGCTGCTGCGCCACGGTCGCGGCACGCTGCTGCATCGCCTGGAGTCGCACCTGCGCTATGTGTTCGTGGGCCTGGTCACGGTGGTGGTCTTTGCCTGGGCGTTGGTGCAATACGGCATTCCCGCCCTCGCGGAACGGGCGGCGTTCGCGCTGCCTGCCGAGACCGGCCGCTATCTCGACCGGGAAGTGCTGGCCTTCCTCGACAGCTACCTGCTGGAACCCTCCACCCTGGAGACGGCGGAACAGGCGCGCCTGCGCGCGCGCTTCGCCGGCGTGGTGGACGCGGTGGATCCGCATTATCAGGTGCGCGTGGAATTCCGCAGTGCAGCCGACAGCATCGGCCCCAACGCCCTCGCGCTGCCGTCGGGGACCATCGTCTTCACGGACGAACTGGTCCGCCTCGCCGCCGCCGACGAGGAACTCGTTGCCGTGCTGGCCCACGAGATCGGACACGTGGTGCGCCGCCACGGCCTGCGCCAGGTGATCCAGGGTTCATTGCTGACAGCGGCGGCGGTGGTGATCGTGGGCGACGTCTCTTCCGTCTCCTCCCTGATCACGGCGCTGCCCGTGACCCTCACGGAACTCGGCTATTCCCGCGATTTCGAGCGGGAGGCCGATGCCCATGCCGTCGCCATACTCCAGGCCCGGGGCCTGCCCGTGGACAGCTTTGCCGCCGTGCTCGAACGCCTCGATCGTGCCTTGCGCTGCGAGGAACGCGAGCCTTGCGAGCAGGGCGCGGACCCGCGCTGGACCTCCTATCTTTCCACCCACCCGCCCACGGCGGAACGCCTGCAATGGGTAAGGGAAATCGCGGCGCGCACACCAACGCGTTGATGGGCTGCTAATATTAGCAGCTCATGAAATAGCCAGAGAGGAGTGTGCATGTACGACACGTTCAAGCCGGAGAAGGCCATGGGTCTCATGGACTTCGTGAAGGCCGCCAAGACCGTCATCAGGGAAGTGACCGCCGATGAAGCCGAGAAGATGATGGCCGAGCGCCCCGACCTGCTGGTGGTGGATGTGCGCGAATCGTCCGAGCACGAGCAGGGCCATCTGAACAAGGCGCTGCTGGTGCCGCGCGGCATCCTCGAGGCGGCGGCCGATCCCGCCTATCCCAAGCACAATCCCGAGTTTGCCGCGGCGCGCACGCGCCCGGTCATCGTCTACTGCGCCACCGGCGGCCGCTCGGCCATGGCGGCGGCAGTCATGCAGATGATGGGCTTTGGCGAGGTCTACAGCCTCGCGGGCGGCTTCACGGCCTGGGAGCAGGCCGGCAAGCCGGTGACGCGCGAACCGCGTTACGTCTGAGACCCCTTGGTGACCAGAGCGAAACGGCCGGCAATTGCCGGCCGTTTGCGTTGGTGACAGCGGACAGCCGACGGCGGGTTCCCTGTGACGGGATTCACAATCCCCGCTGCCGGACCTCCATATCGCACGCTGACGCGCTACCTTTTCCGCGCCGCTCCGCGGCGAATCACTAACAACAACCAAAGGCAGGGAAATCATGGTACGGAAAATCACCTTTTGGCTTTCACTCGCAGTATTCAGCGCCGAAGCGGCTGCCGCCGTGGACGTCCAATCGCTCTCCAAGGAAAAAGTCACCAAGTCCGGGCTTTACCTCACTGCCCAGGATGTCAGCGAGCACATGCAAAAACATGGCAACAAGACCCTGTTCCTGGACGTGCGCACCCGCGCGGAAGTGAACTTCCTCGGCATGGCCACGCTGGCGGACGCCAACGTGCCCTACTCGGAGATCAACGAGTGGTATGCATGGGATGACAAGAAGAAGGAACTGAAGCTGGAGGTGAATTCCGATTTCGCCAGCGAGGTGGAGAAGCGCCTCGCCGCCAAGGGCCTCTCCAAGTCGGATACGGTGATCCTCATGTGCCGTTCCGGTCAGCGCAGCGCCAAGGCCGCCGACCTGCTCGTCGAACTGGGTTACAAGAACGTCTACACCGTCGTGGATGGTTACGAAGGCGACAAGGCCAAGGAAGGCGCCCACAAGGGCCAGCGCGTGGTGAACGGCTGGAAGAATGCGGGCCTGCCGTGGTCCTACGAACTGGATCAGGCGAAGATGTACAGGCTCGGGAAATGAATGATGGCCACGGCGGCCGCGGAGAAAACGCAGGTCGTTTCTCCCCGCCGCCCGTGGTTACGGCCTGACGAGTACCGCTATCGGGAGCGGGCACGAAGGCAAGGTGCAATCCCCGCCTCCGTGCCCCTCCACCTCAGGCGCGCCGCTCCAGCACCGCAGCGAAGAAGCCGTCGGTGTCGTGGATGTGGGGATAGAGCCTCATGTAGGGGCCGTCCATGCGCAGGCTTACCTCGCGACGCTCGAAGATCCCGTTCACCGGCACCACGGTGAACTCCGGGTGGCTGTCGAGGAATCGCTCCACCACGTCCTCGTTCTCCTCGCGCAATACGCTGCAGGTGGCATAGACCAGTCGCCCGCCGAGCTTCACCAGCGTGCTGGCCGCCGCCAGGATGGAGGCCTGGCTTGCGTTGATGCGCTCCAGATCGATGGCCCGCCACTTGATGTCCGGGTTGCGCCGCAGCGTGCCCGTGCCCGAGCAGGGCGCATCCACCAGCACCCTGTCCATCTTCCCCGCCAGACGCTTCACGCGCGCATCATGTTCGTCGCGGATGGCGATGGTGCGTACGTTTTGCAGCCCGGAGCGCTTCAGGCGCGGCTTGATCTTCTCCAGCCGCCACTCGGCATTGTCGAGGGCGTACACGGTGCCCGTGTTCGCCATGGCCGCGCCCAGGTGCAGGGTCTTGCCCCCCGCGCCGGCGCAGAAGTCCACCACGCTCTCGCGGCGCTTCGCTTCCACGAGCAGGGAAATGAGCTGGCTGCCTTCATCCTGCACCTCGAACAGACCTTCCGCGAAGGCCGCGGTCTTGAACAGCGGGCTGCGATCGCGGCGCCGCAGTCCTATTGGCGAATACGGGGTCGGGGTGGTTTCGAAGCCCTCGGCGGCCAGGCTGGCCTGCACCTGCTCGCGCCTGGCCTTGAAGGTGTTCACGCGCAGATCCACGGGCGCCGCGGTATTGAGCGCGTCGGCAAGCGCCCGCGTCTGCTCCTCGCCGAGCAGCGCCACCAGCTTGTCGGCGAGCCAGTCCGGCAGGTTGGCCGCCACCGCCAACGGGAGCTGCGCGCGATCCAGCGTGCGCACGCGCTCGGCCAGGGCCGAGGCATCACCGGGATAGCCCGCCTCCGCCAGGGCGCGCCCGCTCAGGCCTTGCAGAAGCAGGTGGGCGCCGACCAGATCGGCGGGCCGTCCGGACTCCGCCGCCGCTTCGAGCAGGCGCCGCTGGCGCAGGCACGCATAGACGATCTCCGCCACCGCGCCCCGATCACGCGCGCCCATCTCGCGATGGCTGCGGAAAAAGGACTCCATCTGCTTGTCCGCCGCCGCATCGCTGCGCAGCACGGCGGTGAGCAACTGGACGGCGAGATGAAAATGACTGGCGCGTGACATTGAGCCTACCTCGATGCGGGCGCGTACTTTACCTCATCGCGCCTTGGCCGGAAGAGAAAAGCCAAACCACGGGGGACACGAGGAACACAGGGAAATCCAGTCGTCTGTGGGAGCGGCCTCAGGCCGCGATGCCGCAGTCTCAGACGACACTCGCGGCCTGAGGCCGCTCCTACAGTCAGGATGAACATTGATGGTTTCCCCCGTGTCCCCCGTGGTTAATGCTTTTCGCCTTTTTTCCGGCCGTCACCACCGCCTCCGCCCGGGCGAGGAGAAAAGGCGCACGCCGCGGCGGCGGAAGAAGGGGACCAGGGCCATGCCGGCGACGAAGCCGCCGATGTGGGCGAACCAGGCGACGCCGCCTTCGCCCGCGGGGGTGAACAGGGAACTGACGATCTGCAGCAGGAACCAGAGCCCGAGCACCAGCGCGGCGGGCATGTACACGGTGTGCAGGTAGAAGCCGAAGGGGATCGCGACCAGCACGCGCGCGGTCGGGTGCAGCAGCAGGTAGGCGCCCAGCACGCCGGAGATGGCGCCGCTGGCGCCGATCATGGGCACGGCGGAGGTGGGCTCCGGCAGGCCCTGGGCCATGGCCGCCGCAATGCCGCACAGCAGGTAAAACACGATGAAGCGGCCGTGTCCCATGGCGTCTTCCACGTTGTTGCCGAAGATCCACAGGTACAGCATGTTGCCGGCCAGGTGCATGAGCCCGCCGTGCAGGAACATGGAGGTGAACAGCGTGGCGGCGGGCGGCACCACGGCTACCTGCGGCGGCAGTTGCGCATCCGTGAACAGCAGCGAGGGAATGAAGCCCAGCGCGTAGACGATGCGCTCCTGGCCCGCCGGGTCGTGGGAGATCTGCCAGAAGTAGGCGAGCACGCAGGCGACGATGAACGTCACCGTAACGATCGCCGGGCGCTCGGTGGGGTTTTCGTCACGAAGGGGGATCATCGGTGGTGGGGCCGTCCGCCGTGGGATGGCCACCAACATAGCACTTCAGGGCGCGGAACACGGCATGCGCGCGTGGCGAACCCGCCTCGCGTGAATTCCGCGGCCTGCGGCAGCAAGGGCGATTAGTGGCGCCAGTGCGGCCCGAACAGGCGCTGATAGCTTTCCGGCAGCTGCGCGACCACGTCGTCCATCTCGCCTTCCGACACGGCCTCGTACAGCACCTCGATCACCGTGCGCGCGTGTTCGCGCGCGGTCTCCATGTCCACGCCTTCGAGTTCGCTGATGCGGCGCACGAACTCGTCGATGCTCAGGCGCCGGCCCAGGCCGGCATTTTCGGTGTGGAGAAAACGGGCGATCTCGCGCGGCAATTGCGACGCGAGGTGCATGGGTTCGCCGCCCTTGAGGCGTTCGCTCAGGATCATGAGCGTCGCCCGGCTCGCCTTGATGGCCTCCTCGCTGCTCTCGATGCCCCCGCGCTCCCGCACCCGTGCGACGAAATCACTGGTTTTCATGGCATGCCTCCGCTTTCCCTTAACGACTAGCATCCGGCGGGGCGGACCGCATCATTATTTCGCCGTAGGAGCGGCCTCAGGCCGCGATTTTCTACACGGTGGGTTGTTCGCGGCCTGGGGCCGCTCCTACACCCTGGAAAGCCGCGCCAGCGGATCCTGACGATAGAACCGGCGCAACAGGTCGTAGACAGCCGGATAGGTCTCCGCGAGCGCGTCCGGACATTCGAAGAAATATTCGCTGGTGACGGCGAAGAACTCCTCCGGCGCCTCGCCCGCGTAGGGATCGATGGGCGGCTCCTTGCCCCGCTCCACGCGCTCATTGAGGTCGTCGAAGGCGGCGGCGAACACCCGCGACCACTCGCCCACGTCCATGTCGCGGTGCAGCGGCGGCAGGCCTTCGGTTTCGCCGTTGAGCGCGTCCAGCTTGTGGGCGAATTCGTGGATGACCACGTTGTAGCCCGCGCCTGTGCCGGAAGCCTGTACGTCTTCCCAGGACAGGATCACGGGGCCGTGCTGCCAGGCCTCGCCGCTGCGGATCTCCTCTGCCGTGTGCACCACGCCGGCCTCGTCGGTCCACTCCAGCTTCGGCACGAACTCGGCGGGATAGACGATCACCGCGGACCAGCCGTCGTACCAGTCCAGCCCGAGCTGCAGGATGGGCAAACAGGCCTGGGCGGCGATGGCCACGCGCATGGTCTCGTCCAGCACCAGATCGCCGGCGGGCTCCAGGGTCTTCTCGTGCAGGAAAAGCACGCAGAGCTGGCGCAGCCGCTCGTCCTCCGCCGCACTGAGGCCGTCGAACACAGGGAAGGCCTCGCGCACCTGCGCCCAGATCCCGTCAGCGATGCGCGCGCGCCGCAGGATGCGGCGGTGGCGCCACGCGCGCAGGCTCCACATGCTCAGTCGGCGCCGCCCATCTCGTCGCGCACTTCCTTGCGATTGCCTTGGCGCACGCGCAGCTTGCGGCCGTGGAACTCCTTGCCGTCCAGGGCCTTGATGGCGCGCTGCGCCTGCTGGCGCGGCATTTCCACGAAACCGAAGCCGCGCTGGCGGCGGGTCTTGCGGTCGCGCATGATGCGCGAGGCGTGCACCACGCCGAAGGGCGTGAACAGATCGCGCAGTTCCTCGTCGGTGGCCTTGAAGGCCAGATTGCCCACGAACACGGTCTGCGGCTCACCGCCGTCGGACGCGGGCGCGGCGGCGCGGTGCAGGCCGCCCAGCCAGGCGCCGGCGAACCCGCCGATGGCGAGCAGCAGGGCATGGTCGAGGCGGGCGCTGCCGGTGAGGGCCTCGGGGAGGACGTAGCCCAGGGCGCCGAGCAGCACGGCGGCGAGCAGGCCACGGGCAAGAAGGTTTTGCGGTGGAAAATGCATCGGGTTCCGTTCCTTGTCTTGTGGTTATTGTCCGCGTACGGGAGATCCGCGACCCGGATTATACGGCCATGGTAGAGGATGACTGCGATTCTCAGGATTTTTCGGTTCCGCTACCATGCCTGTCCCGCCCACAGAGAGGTCGCGCCATGACATCCGGTGAAGTTTCCATCTGCCACATTGTGGCGGAGAAGGTCGCACCATGAGCGGGCGAGCCCTGCTGGCGGTGGTGGAACTGGGCGGTTATCCGAACCTGGAACCGCTCTACACCCGCCTGGGCTTCGCCGTCACCACCGTGCAGGCGGGGCGCAAGGCCCTGGCGGCGGTGAAGGCGGTGCGGCCCGCGGTGGTGGTGGCCGAGTTCAACTACCAGCGCGATTTCCGCGATCGCACCTCCAGCCTGGAGTCCCTGCTCGCCGCGCTGCAGAAACAGGCGGACACTCGCATCCTGGTGTTCCACGAGCCCGGCGACGCCGCGCCCCTGGCCCAGCTGCGCGCCCGCTTCCCCGGCTTCACCGCCCTGCCCCGGCCCATTACCGAGGCTGCCGTGGAGGCCTGGTTGTGCGGCGGTGACGTGTAGGCGGGCGAACACAGACAACCACGGAGGCCGCGGAGGGCCATGGAGAACATGAATGTTCCTCCGCGGTTGATCCTTCCGCACCAGCCCCATCGAGAAAGGAGCGATCAGTGAAGCTCACCATTTACGCCGAAGGACAGACCATGCCGCTGGAGGTGCCCGAGGCGATCATCACCGACGGCCACGCATTCTTCGACAAGCTGGACAGCGATATGGACCGGGGCTGGCAGATGAGTCATCAGTGGGTGGACAGGCCCGACCTGCGCCAGCGCAGCCAGATCGTGGCCGATCACCTGCTCGACGCCATGCACAGGGGTCAGGTGGAACTGGCCCTGCTGCTCGCCGGCTACATCCTGGTCCGCAACCCCGGCGCCACCGCCGTGCGCATCGGCGAGGCCGGCGACATGTCGCAGACGGAGATCGTCACGGGTTGAGCCTCGGCCCGGAAGGTCCATGCGCGGTACGGGCTCAGGGCACCAGCACGGCCAGCGGTACGTACAGCTCCTCGGGACTCAGGCCACCGTGCACGCCCCGCTGTGAGAACGGGCGCTCGCCCGCGAGCCGTTGGGTGATGACGTAGTCGTCCTTCATGAGCAGCAGGTAGTCCCCGATGCGGTGCGCCAGTTCCGGATGCACCGGCCCCGGCCCGAGCCAGCCCGCCTCCAGCAGTTGCGTGCGCGACAGCAACCGGCATTGGCCGCCGAGGTGCTCGCCCACGTAGGCCTCGAAGGCCTCGCGGCGGTCGGCGTGCACGTAGGCGTAGGCGGCGCGCGGCTCGCCGCACAGCGGCAGGGCAAGGCATTCGGTCAGCGGCGGGTGAGCGGCCACGTCGATCACGTGGTCGGGCCGGGTGTCGACCATGCCGTGGTCGGCGGTGACCAGCACGGCGGCGTTCATTCCGGCCAGGCGGTCCAGCAACTGTTCGAGGGCGCGCTCCACGGCGGCGAGGCGCTCGAGTGTCTCGGTGCTGGCGACGCCGCTGTGGTGAGCCGCCGAATCCAGCTCGGGCCAGTAGGCGTAGGTGAGCCCGGGCGTGCGGGCCAGGGTGGCAAGCATGGTGACCAGCCCGTCCAGATCCCGATAGGCGTGCCGCTGGGCCGGTCCCGAAAGCGCACGACTGTACGCGGAATCGGCGATGTAGAACGGATTCACCACGTGCCCGGGCCGCCTGAGGCCGGCGAACACGCTGGGGCAGCCCATGACGTCGGCGGGGGTGATGCCGGCCTCGGTGTAGGACGGACCGCCGTGGCGGGGCACGAAGGGCAGCACGGTGGCGACGCTGCCCAGCTCACGCAGCCAGGTGAACCAGCCCGTCATGCCGTGGCGCGAGGGCGTCAGCCCCGTGTAGCAGCTGGTGATGGCGCTTACCGTGGTGGTCGGAAAGACGGAAGTGAGGCGCTGGTACAGGTGCCTGGCGATGAGACCGCCGTGGGCGCGCGCCATGGCCTCGCCCAGCCCGTCCACGATGAACAGGATCAGGTGGCGCGCGCCGGTCACGGTGGCGGGCAGGGGCAGCGGCGCACAGCCGCGGGTGTCGCCGCCGGCGGCGGCGCGCAGTGCGGCGACGAGATTGACCAAACTGGTCTGCTGATAGTCGGGTGACGGCATGGCGGGTCCTGTCCCGTGAGTCTAGCGAGCCGGGGCCCTGATGACATCCGGCCGCGGGATGGAGGATTATCGGACCATGCATCGCCTGTTCATCCTGGTGTTTTTCCTCGCGACCGCCGCCGGGGCGGTCGAGCCCGACGTCGCGACCCTGCGTGCAGAGGCCGCGGCCGGCGATGCCTATGCGCAGCTCAATCTGGGCGCCGCCTACGACAACGGCATCGGCACCGAGCCCGATACCGCCCTCGCCTTGTACTGGTACCGCGCGGCGGCCGACCAGGGCGTGCCCGAGGCGCAGTTCAACCTGGGTCATCTGCTGGTCTCGCGCGGGGAAACGGCCGAGGGTGCCCGCTGGCTCACGCGCGCGGCCGAACAGGGGCTCGCAGACGCTCAGTACCTAATCGGGGTGATGCTGGCCGAAGGCAGCGCCGGGGTGCCGGTGGACCGCGAAGCCGCCGTCACCTGGCTGCGGCGGGCGGCGGCGCAGGAGCATGCCGAAGCGCAGGCCTACCTCGAGGCGGGTTTTCCCGACGCGCTGCACTGAATCGGTGCACGCTGGCGCTGAAACATCTCGCTAACACCGCGATATCGTCGCCAAGCGGATTCCGGTAGAATTCGCCGCCATTTTCCCTTTACCTCCGGTAGCACCTTTGTGATCGAGAAACTTCGCAACATCGCCATCATCGCCCACGTGGACCACGGCAAGACCACGCTGGTCGACAAACTCCTCCAGCAGTCCGGCACCCTCGCCCGTGGCCAGGCCGCCGAACGCGTCATGGATTCCGGCGACATCGAAAAGGAGCGAGGAATCACGATCCTGGCCAAGAACACGGCCATCGACTGGAACGGCTACCACATCAACATCGTCGACACCCCGGGCCACGCCGACTTCGGCGGCGAGGTGGAACGCGTCATGTCCATGGTCGATTCCGTGGTGCTGCTGGTGGATGCGGTGGAAGGCCCCATGCCGCAGACGCGCTTCGTGACCCAGAAGGCCCTGGCGCGCGGACTGCGCCCCATCGTGGTGGTGAACAAGGTCGACCGCCCCGGCGCGCGTCCCGACTGGGTGGTGGACCAGACCTTCGACCTGTTCGATCGCCTGGGCGCCACCGACGAACAGCTCGATTTCCCCATCGTCTACGCCTCCGGCCTGAACGGCTTCGCCGGCCTCACTGCCGACGTGCGCGACGGCGACATGACCCCGCTGTTCGAGACCATCGTCAAGCACGTGCCGGCGCCGGACGTGAACGTGGACGGCCCCTTCCAGATGCAGGTCAGCTCGCTGGACTACAACAGCTATGTGGGCGTCATCGGCATCGGCCGCATCGCCCGCGGCAAGGTGAAGACCAATACCCCCGTGGTCGTACTCGATCGCGAAGGCAAGCGCCGCAACGGCCGCATCCTGCAGATCATGGGTTTCCATGGCCTGGATCGCGTGGAAGTGCCCGAGGCCCGCGCCGGCGACATCATCGCCTTCACCGGCATGGAAGAGCTGAACATCTCCGACACCCTGTGCGACCCGCAGGCGGTGGAGCAGCTGCCGCCGCTCACCGTGGACGAGCCCACCGTGAGCATGACCTTCCAGGTAAATACCTCGCCCTTCGCGGGCAAGGAAGGCAAGTTCGTCACCTCGCGCCAGATCCGCGAGCGCCTGACGCGCGAGCTGGTGCACAACGTGGCCCTGCGCGTGGAAGAGACCGACGACCCGGACAAGTTCCGCGTCTCCGGCCGCGGCGAACTGCACCTGGGCATCCTCATCGAGAACATGCGCCGCGAAGGCTATGAGCTCGGCGTGTCACGGCCCGAGGTGATCATCAAGGAGGTCGACGGCGAGAAGCACGAGCCCTTCGAACAGCTCACCGTGGACGTGGAAGAGCAGCACCAGGGCACGGTGATGGAGAGACTGGGCATGCGCGGCGGCGACCTCAAGAACATGCTGCCGGACGGCAAGGGCCGCGTGCGTCTCGACTACATCATCCCCTCGCGCGGGCTCATCGGCTTCCGCACCGAGTTCCTCACCGCGACCCAGGGCACCGGCCTGCTCTACAGCGTGTTCGATCACTACGGTCCCATGAAGCGGGGCACCTACGGCACGCGCATCAACGGCGTGCTCATCGCCAACGGCCAGGGCAAGGCCCTGGGCTATGCCCTGTTCAACCTGCAGGAGCGCGGCCGTCTGTTCATCGGCCACGGCGACGAGGTGTACGAGGGCATGGTCATCGGCATCCACTCCCGCGACAACGACCTGGTGGTGAACCCCCTCAAGGGCAAGCAGCTCACCAACGTGCGCGCGGCCGGCTCGGACGAGAACATCATCCTCACCCCGCCCATCCGCATGTCCCTGGAACAGTCCCTCGAATTCATCGACGAGGACGAGCTGGTGGAAGTCACCCCCGTATCCATCCGCATCCGCAAGAAGTTCCTCAAGGAAAACGACCGCAAGAAGGCGGCGCGGGTGGAGTGAGGCAGAAGAATTAACACGGGGGACACGGGGAACACGGGGGATTACAAGTTCGGCTGCGGCAGGTGTGCTTCCGCAGATCGACTCACCGGAGGCAGGCACTGGAGGCAAGAAATCCTTGTCTACCCCGTGTTCCCCGTGTCCCCCGTGTTATAGCTTTTCTTCTTCATACCGAGGGAGGAACCGCCATGCCGCGCACGCTATATCCGGAGATTCAGCCTTACGTGCAGCATTCGCTGGCCGTGGATGCGCCCCACGTGTTGCACGTGGAGGAGTGCGGGAATCCGCATGGCCTGCCCGTGGTGTTCGTGCACGGTGGTCCCGGCGCGGGCTGCGAGCCGTGGCACCGGCGCTTCTTCGACCCGGCGCGCTATCGCATCGTGCTGTTCGACCAGCGCGGCTGCGGGCGCTCGGCGCCCCATGCCAGTCTGGAGGCAAACACCACCCAGGCGCTGGTGGCCGACATGGAGCGCATCCGCGAACACCTGGGCATCGAGCGCTGGGTGGTGTTCGGCGGCTCCTGGGGCTCCACGCTGGGGCTGGTGTACGCGGAAACCCATCCGGAGCGCGTGCTCGCCCTGGTGCTGCGCGGCATCTTCCTGTGCCGGCCCCATGAGATCGCCTGGTTCTACCAGGAAGGCGCCAGCCGCCTGTTTCCCGACCAGTGGGAGCACTTCCTTGCCCCCATCCCCGCCGAAGAACGCAGCGACCTGCTGGGCGCCTACCACCGGCGCCTCACCAGCGACGACGAGGTGACCCGCATGGCTGCCGCCAAGGCCTGGTCCATCTGGGAGGGCTCCACCGCCACCCTGAGTCCCAACAAGTCAGTGATCGATCACATCGCCGATCCCTACACCGCCCTGTCCCTGGCGCGCATCGAGTGTCACTACTTCGTGCACGACAGCTTCCTGGGTCCCAACCAGATCCTGGCGGACGCCCATCGCCTGAAGGACATTCCGGGCGTCATCGTGCACGGCCGCTACGACGTCATCTGCCCGGTGGAAAACGCCTGGCAGTTGCACAAGGCCTGGCCCGGCTCCGAACTGCACATCGTCCCGGACGCCGGCCATTCCGCCGCCGAGCCGGGCAACACCGACGCCCTGGTGCGCGCCACCGACGCCTTCGCGGAACGCTTTGCATGATCGGGTTGTTGCAGCGGGTCAGCGAGGCCCGCGTGGTGGTGGCAGGGGAGGTCGTGGGCGAGATCGGACGCGGCCTGCTGGTACTCGTGGGGGTGGAAAACGGGGACAGTGAAGCCCAGGCCGAGCGCCTGCTGGAGCGCCTGCTGGGCTACCGCGTTTTCCCCGATGCCGAGGACCGCATGAACCTGAGTCTGCGCGACGTGCAGGGCGGGCTGCTGCTGGTGCCCCAGTTCACCCTGGCCGCCGACACCGCCAAGGGCATGCGCCCGAGTTTCACTCCCGCCGCCGACCCCGCCGAAGGCCGGCGCCTGTTCGATTTCCTCACCACCCGCGGCCGCGCCGTTCACGGCCCCGTGGCGACGGGCGTCTTCGGCGCCGACATGAAGGTGCAGCTGGTCAACGACGGACCGGTCACTTTCTGGCTGCGCGTTCCCCCGGCCTGAGCCGAACTTGCGCAACCATGATCCCGATCAACGGGACGAAAAAAATCGGGCAATCAGCAGGGGGAATTCAGGTTCCTTTCAGGTTCGCATGGTAGCGAACCGAAAAAATCCCTTGTTAATTAAATACTTAATTAGTGTCGCTTGCTTGCATTAAGGAAATGCCTTATGCGAAATTGATCACACCTCCGTAGGGAAATTCCTAAAGCGGGGGTGAAAAAACAAGATAGGAGTCACTTATGAACCACCCTCGTAACCTGTTCGGGTCGCTGGCGGTATTGGCGGCCTTTCTCAGCGTTCTGCTATCCAGTGCTCCCGCCCAGGCAGTCCCCGCCTTTGCCCGCCAGACCGGCATGGCGTGCCTGAGTTGTCACTTCCAGAACTTCCCGGCCCTGAACGCCTTCGGCCGCAGCTTCCGCGCCCAGGGCTACACCATGCGCGGTGCGCAGACCCTGCTCGAGGACGAGGACATGTCCCTGCCCTCCAGCCTCAACATGTCGCTCATCACCAAGCTGCGCTACCAGACGCTGGAGAGCGTCGACGGCGGTCGCGGCGAGATCCAGTGGCCCGACGAGGCGGCCTTCCTGGTGGGCGGTCGCGCCTCCGAGAACGTGGGCTTCCTGGCCGAAATTGCGCTCGGGGCTATGGAAGTAACGGGTGAATCGCGCGGGACCTGGAATGACGCGAACACCAACGGCGTGATCGATGAAGGTGAAATCGTCAGTGAGACCGAAGGGGAGGCCCCGGGCAACTTCCTGTCCTTCAAGGCCCACTTCAACGTGGCCGAGAACCTCGCCATCATCCCCTTCGGCACCGACGCCCTGGGCGCAGGCTACGGCTTCGAGCTCATGAACACGGGCGCCCAGCGTTCCCAGCGTCCCATCGAGAACCGCAAGGGTATGAGCGCCGCGCAGGCCCTCAACCTGGATGGCGCCGCCACCGGGTTTGCCTTCGTGTATGCGGCCAACGATTTCTTCGTCAACTACTCGCACATGACGCCCACCTTCGGCAACGTCAACGTGGACATCTTCGGCGGGCTCGGCCACTACCTGCGCGCGGCGTGGATGCCCAACGTGGGCGGCTGGGATACCGGCATCGGCATCGCGAGCTGGTCGGGCGAGATCGATCAGGGTCCGCAGGACCCGGCGCAAACCGATGCGATGGATGCCTGGGTCCTCGACGCGCAGGCCCAAGGCGTGATTGGGCAGGACATGACCCTGGGTGTCTACGGCAGCTACGGCGTGGCCGGAAAGAGCGACGCCACCGGCGCCCAGAACGTCTACAACGCGAGCCAGACCGACGACCGCGAGGCCTATGCCGTGGCGGCGAAGCTGGGTATCGGCAACTGGCGGCCCTATCTGGCCTATTCGACTTATGATGTCGTGACCGACGCCGGCGGGTTGAACCAGATCTCGGATACCACTCTTGGATTCCAATACGCGCTGGCCCAGAACATCAACCTGGAGCTGTATTACGTGGATTCCGATGAGGATGGCAACGACTATTCCATGGTCGAGATGTTTGCCGGCTTCTAACCCCGGGGAGAAATATCATGCATAAAGCACTATGGATGGCCGTGTTGTTCACGGCCTCTGGCCTCCTGAGCACCACGGCCAGCGCACAGCAGGCCAAGGCCTTCACCGGCATGCGCCTGTTCAACAGCTACTGCTACCTGTGCCACGGCACCCAGGGCAAGGGCGACGGCCCGCTGGCCGGGCGTATGGAGCAGAAGCCGCAGAGCCTCGCCAACGCGGACGTGGTTCGCCTGAGCGACCGCGACATCTTCCGCGTCATCCAGGGCACCGCGCCCCATGGCAAGGCAGAGAACATGCCCGAGTTCGGTCGCGCCATTCCCGAGCCGGACATCGACGCGCTGGTGACCTACGTGCGCTTCATCCAGAAGGCCGAGCACCCGCTCATGGGCGACCCGGAAGTGGGCAAGGCCGTGTATGAACGTTACTGTGTGGTCTGCCACGGCGAGAACGGCAAGGGCAAGGGCCCGATGACCAGTGTGCTGCCCATCCATCCCGCCGACCACACCAATGCCAAGGAGATGAACCGCATGAACAACACGCAGCTCATCAACTACATCGCCCGGGGCGGCACCGGCAAGTCCTACATGCCGGGCTGGGAAGGCGTCCTGACCCGCGAGGAAATGGAGGGCGTGGCGAGCTTTATCCGCCTGCTGTCCTACCGCTAAGCACCAGCCGGGGCGTGCACGTCCCGGCAAGAAGAACACTCTTCGTTGGAACCGGACCCGGCGCGCCCGCGCGCCGGGTCTTTTTTTCACAGGCTTTCGAGGATGCGCCGGCGGTGCGCCTCGTATTCCGGTTCGGTGATGGTGCCGTCGCGGCGCAGGGTTTCGAGGCGTTGCAGGCGGGCGGCTACATCATCGGCGGCGGGCGTCGGAGTGGACATCGCCGATGCAGCAGGTGGGGCGCAATCCAGTCGTACCGTCAGGCCGCGCGCCACTGCGCGGGTACTCACCGCAACCACCTTTTCCTCGCAACCTTCCTTGCGCACCACCACGCGACCGTACAAGGTTTCCTTCTCGGCCGGATACGTGGCGGGGAATACCTGGGCGACGGACACGTCCACCGGCGTGGTTCCGAGCGGAGCGCCAAGGACGAACACCTCTGCGCCCGAGGGATCGGACGCGACGGTGAACGAATCGGAGGCCGCCGGCGTCAGACTGCAGCCAGCGAGCGCCAGGGCGGTTAGAATGCTCGGGCTATGACGGTAATTCACGGTTCATCTCTCATTGCGGGCCGTGGCACGACTTTACACCACCAATCGGGGGACAGACCTCTATGGCACACGAGATTTCCGAAAAAGAAAGGAAACAGGCGCGCCAGCCGCACGAACTGTTTCTCATCAACCTGATCACCAACCACATCCTGCTGTTTGCGGCCGCGCTCGGCGTGGCGACCTCCTATCCGCTGCTGCTGCTGCCCATCTTCATCGCCTCGGCCAGCATCCTCATCTACACCCTGGTGCGCGCCCGCCGCGCCTTCGCCAAGGACTCCTGGTTCGTGTGCGGCCACTGGCAGGTGGCGGCGCGTCGCAGCCGCATGTTCCTGATCATGCTCTCGGTGGTGGCGGTCGTGGTCGCCGGCATCCTGCTGCTGGCGGGCGGCAACCCGAAGCCCCAGCACTGGGCCATCCTGGGCGCCACGGTGCTGCCGGTGATGGTCACCGTGCTGGTGCTCATCATCCTCGAGACCGATGCGATGCAGCAGGCCACCCACGGCCAGATGCCCAAGTGGGTGCGTGAGCGCATCCCGCAGCCGCAGACGGAGGCGGCCTGACATGGAGAAGAAGATCATCCTGGGCGTGCTTGGCGTCGTCGCGCTGGCCTTCGTGGTAGGCGTGATCCTGCCTGCGCTGCTGATCGAGCCGGAGGTGCCCCGCAACCTCCCCTGGCAGATCGAACGGACCCAGGATGGTCGCACGCGGGTGTTCGGCATCACCCTGGGCACGACCACGGTGGCCGATGCCGAGCGCCTGCTCGGCACGCCTGCCGAGGTCACCCTGTTCAACGCCCGCGACGGAAGGCGCCTGGTCGAGGCCTATTTCGACCCGGTCAACCTCAGCGGCCTGTCGGCCAAGATGGTGCTGGGTGTGGACGTGCCCGTGGAGATGCTCGAACCCATGTACGACCGCGGCATACGCGCGAGCCAGTTGGGCAGCGGCACGCAGAAGGTGACGCTGGCGCCGGCGGACCTGGCCAAGGTGCGCGAAATGCCCGTGGACAGCATCACCTACATGCCGTCCGTCAATCTGTCGCCTGAACAGGTGGAAAAGCGTTTCGGCGTTCCCGCCGAGCGGCGTCGTGAGACCGGCGACGAACCGGTGGAGCATTGGCTCTATCCAGAACTCGGCCTCGACGTGGCCATCAGCGAGAAAAAGAAGGAAGTGTTGCAGTACGTGCCGCCTGCCGAGTTCG
>JBFXES010000002.1:2760-63825 GCA_050179875.1 Thiohalomonadaceae bacterium | reverse complement strand
CGGAATGTCGCGAAGAAATGGACCATGCCCATCCGGGATTGGCGGTCGGCACTCAACCAGTTCGTCATTCTGTTCGGCGAGCGGGTGCCGGTTTGAAATCAGTTACACAGATTAATTGACACCTTCATACCGGAACGACCGAGAGCCAATGCTAAGGAACCTCTGCAAAAGTGAGCCATCCGCGGATAGGAGCCTCGCAAGTGATTGAAAACACGCCAACGCCGTTTGGTCGTGAACGTCCCAACCGGACTTTTGCAGAGGTTCCCTAAAGAAAGAATTGTGGAGGTGTTGACACGGCGGGGCTCATAGAAGGTCACGTTGGCGCGCAGCGCCTACGTGACGAACGCGGCTCGACGATGTCACGTAGCTTCGCAACGTGACCTACGTGCCCGCCCACCACGAGGACTCCCCGTGTTCCCCGTGTCCCCCGTTCTTTTAAAGCGTCTCCCGCTCGCGCTTTTCAAGCTTCTTGCGGATGCGCTGGCGCTTCATCTGGGAGAGGTAATCCACGAAGAGCTTGCCTTCGAGGTGATCGATCTCGTGCTGGATGCACACGGCCAGCAGGCCGTCGGCCTCCAGTTCGAAGGGTTGGCCGTCACCGTCCAGGGCGCGCACCTTCACCCGCTCGGCGCGCTGCACCTTTTCATAGATGCCGGGTACGGAAAGGCAGCCTTCCTCCATCTCTTCCACGCCGTCGCGCGAGAGGATTTCCGGGTTGATGAACACGCGCGGCTCGTTCTTGGCTTCGGAGACGTCGATGACCACCACGCGGCGGTGGACGTTGACCTGGGTGGCCGCCAGGCCGATGCCGGGCGCTGCGTACATGGTTTCGAACATGTCCGCCACCAGGCGGCGCACCTCGTCATCCACGCGTTCCACGGGCTGGGCGCGGGTGGTGAGGCGGGGATCAGGAAAATGCAGGATTGAGAGAATGGCCATAGTGCTGGTCCGGCTTGGAAGCGCAATGATACCCAATGTGAACCGACCCACGTACCGCCGGATGCACCGGCGCCTCGGGAGGGTGTTCACGTCCCCGGAACTGTGACAACCCCCCTTTGAGCCTAACAGTCTTTGCTATTACACTCGCGCGAACTTGCATAGGTAAGGGCTTGCCATGAAAGAAGGATTCCGTTCGGGTGCCTGGATTGCCGCGCTCGTGTTCAGTATGGCCGGTTGCGCCTCGGCGCCCACGGCCGAGGACACGCCGCCGCCCGCACCGGCCCCCGTGGTGGAGCCCCAACCCGAGCCGCCCGCCATCCGGGACAATGCCCCGGTGACCTATGTGGTGAAGAAGGGCGATACCCTCTGGGATATCGCCAGCACCTTCCTGGCCAGCCCCTGGCGCTGGCCCGAGGTCTGGCACGTGAATCCGCAGGTGCGCAATCCGCACCTCATCTATCCCGGTGACGTGCTGGTCCTGAGCTATGTAGACGGCAAACCCCGCATCCAGGTTCAGGGCGGGGTTCGGGACGGCCTGCCGCCCACCGACCTGCCCGTGGTGAAGCTGTCGCCCCGCGTGCGGGTAGAGCCCCTGGAGCGCGCCATCCCCACCATCCCCTACGACGCCATCAGCCAGTTCCTGATCCGCCCGCGCGTGGTGACGCTCGAGGAACTGGAGCGCGCGCCCTATGTGGTGTCCGCCCAGGCGGAACATCTCATCGGCAGCCCCGGCTATCCGGTGTTCGTGCGCGGTCTCGGTGAGACCGACCTGAAGAATTTCAACGTGGTGCGTCTCGGCGAGGCCTACGTGAACCCCGACGACAAGGACGACATCCTCGGCTACGAGGCCATCCGGGTGGCTGATGCCCGCGTGCAGCGCCTGGGCGACCCGGCCACGGTGCTGCTGCAGAACGCCACGCGCGAGACCCTGGCGGGCGACCGCCTGTTGCCGGCCACCGACGGTTTCGTGGAACAGAACTACCTGCCCCATGCCCCGGCCCACGAGGTGGAGGGACGCATCGTGGGGGCGATGGGGGCGGTGAGCCAGATCGGCCAGTTCCAGGTGGTGGTGATCAGCAAGGGCGCCCGCGACGACATGGAGCCCGGCCACGTGCTGGCGGTCTACCAGGCCGGCGGCATTGCGCGCGACCCCATCGCCCGCGAGGAGGTCCGGCTGCCGCGCGAGCGCGCCGGCACCCTCATGCTGTTCCGGGTCTTCGATCGGGTGAGCTATGCGCTGGTCATGGACGCCACCCGCGCCATCCACATGCATGACGTGGTCACCAACCCCTGAGGCTGTTGCCCACGGACGGGCGCATGAGCACCATCGACGATCTGAAACGCTGGCTCGCCCTGTTGCGCGCGCCGGGCCTCGGTCCGAAGGCCTGTCGCGAGCTGGTGGCCCACGCCGGGGGCATCGAGCGGCTGTTTCTTGAACCGCCCCCCGACTTGGCGCCGGAACTCAGGTCCTGGCTGCGCCGCCCGGACTGGGCCGCCGCCGAGGCGGACCTCGCCTGGGCCGAGGGCGAGCACCGTCATATCCTCATCCCCTCGGACCCCCGTTATCCACCCCTGCTGGCTTCCATTCCGGACGCACCGCCCGTGCTCTACGTGGTGGGCGACCCGGCGCCGCTCGCCTGCCCCCAGCTCGCCATGGTGGGCAGCCGCAACCCGACCCCCGGTGGGGCCGAAACCGCCTATGCCTTCGCGCGCCATCTGGCCGGGGCCGGGCTGGTGATCACCAGCGGACTGGCCCTGGGTGTGGACGCCGCCAGTCATAAAGGTACGCTGGACGCCCCGGGCCAGACCATCGCCGTGGCCGGCACCGGTCTCGACCGGGTGTACCCGGCGCGCCACAAGGCGCTCGCCCATGCCATTGCCGCCCAGGGGGCGCTGGTGAGCGAGTTCCCGCCCGGCACCCAGCCGCTGCCTTTCCATTTTCCTCGACGCAATCGCATTATCAGCGGCCTGAGTCTGGGTACGCTGGTGGTGGAGGCAGCCCTCGGCAGCGGTTCGCTCATCACCGCGCGGGCGGCGGTGGAGCAGGGGCGCGAGGTGTTCGCCATCCCCGGCTCCATCCACAACCCGCTGGCGCGCGGATGTCACCGCCTGATTCGCGAGGGCGCCAAGCTGGTGGAGACCGCGGGCGACATTCTCGAGGAGCTGGCGCCGCAGTTGCGGGCGGCCCTGGCGGAGGCCGAAACCACGGACGTGCCGGCGGCGGTTGAACTCGAACCGGCGGCGCGCCGTCTACTGGAAAGCCTCGATCAGGCGCCGACAGCGGTGGATTTGCTGGTAGAACGCAGCGGATTGACGGCCGATACGGTTTCCTCCATTCTGTTGGTCCTGGAGTTGCAGGGGTATGTGGCCTCCGCGCCCGGTGGACACTATATCCGCACCGGCAAGAGAGCGTGATGATGAAAGAAAGCGTTTTGGATGTGCTGATGTATCTCTTCGAGAATTACATGAGCGAAGAGGCAGACGTCGGCCAGGACCGCGAGACGCTGAAGACGGAGCTTGTGGGCGCGGGTTTCAACGACAGTGAAATCGGCAAGGCGCTCGACTGGCTCGAGGGATTGGCCGACCTGCAGCACACGTCCGTCGACCTCCCCCTGAAACATTCGCACTCCATTCGTGTCTACTCCGACCGTGAGTGCGAGAAGCTGGACATTGACAGTCGGGGCTTCCTGCTATTTTTGGAGCAGATGGGCGTGCTCGACCACACCACGCGTGAAATGGTGATTGATCGCGTGATGGCGCTGGAGGGGACAGACATGGACCTTGACCAGCTGAAGTGGGTGATCCTGATGGTGCTGTTCAACCAGCCCGGTCAGGAAGCGGCGTTCGCCTGGATGGAAGATCTGGTGCTGGACGAGATGGAATCCACCCTGCACTGATCGCCACCCAAGGGATCCTGGACACCAATGCCCGCACTCCGCGGGCATTGCTTTTTTCGGACGGCATCATGAGCAAAAACCTCGTCATCGTCGAATCGCCGGCCAAGGCGAAGACTATCAAGAAGTACCTGGGCAAGGACTTCGAGGTCCTCGCGTCCTATGGCCACGTGCGCGACCTGCTGCCCAAGGAGGGCGCGGTCGACCCGGCGCACGGCTTCGCCATGAAGTACCAGGTCATCGACAAGAACGAGAAGCACGTCGATGCCATCGCCAAGGCCGTCAAGAAGGCTGACGGCCTCTACCTCGCGACCGACCCGGACCGCGAGGGCGAGGCCATCTCCTGGCATCTCTACGAAATCCTGCGCGAACGCAAGCTGCTCGACGGCAAGACCGTGGGGCGCGTGGTGTTCCACGAGATCACCAAGCGCGCCATTCAGGAGGCCATCGAACAGCCGCGCGACCTGTCCCTCGACCTGGTGAACGCCCAGCAGGCGCGCCGCGCCCTGGACTACCTGGTGGGCTTCAATCTCTCGCCGCTGCTGTGGAAAAAGATCCGCCGCGGTCTGTCCGCCGGGCGCGTGCAGAGTCCTGCCCTGCGTATGATCGTGGAGCGCGAGGAGGAGATCGAACGCTTCGAGCCGCGCGAATACTGGAGCGTGGAGGCCGACTGTCTCGCCAAGAAACAGCCCTTCACCGCCAAGCTGGTGCAGTTCCAGGGCGAGAAGCTGGGGCAGTTCTCCATCACCGATACCGGCCGCGCCAGGGAAGTGCACAAGGCGCTGGAGAAGGCCGCCGGCGGCAAGCTGCTGGTTTCGCGCATCGAACGCAAGCAGCGCAAGCGTAACCCGGCCGCGCCGTTCACCACCTCCACGTTGCAGCAGGAGGCCTCGCGCAAGCTGGGCTTCTCCGCCCAGCGCACCATGCGCATCGCCCAGCAGTTGTACGAAGGCATCGACATCGGCGGCGAGACCGTCGGTCTCATCACCTACATGCGTACCGACTCGGTGAACCTGGCCCAGGAGGCGCTGGACGAGATCCGCGACTTCATCGGCAAGACCTACGGCAAGGCCAACGTGCCCGAGGAGGCGCGCGTCTACAAGACCAAGGCCAAGAATGCCCAGGAGGCGCACGAGGCGGTGCGCCCCACCTCCGTGCTGCGCACGCCCGACGCCATGGCCGCATACCTCTCGCGCGACCAGCACAAGCTCTATGAATTGGTGTGGAAGCGCACCGTCGCCTGCCAGATGATCCCGGCCACCATCGCCACCGTGGCGGTGGACCTCGAGGCGGGCAAGGACAACGTGTTCCGCGCCAACGGCAGCACCGTCATCGATCCGGGCTTCATCGCCGTGTATCAGGAGAGCGTGGATGAGGCCAAGGACGAGGAAAAGGAATCGGTGTTGCCGCCGCTGGAGGAGGGCGACACCGTGCAGCTCGCCGCCATCCGCCCCGAGCAGCACTTCACCGAGCCGCCGCCGCGCTACACGGAAGCGAGCCTGGTGAAGGCCCTGGAAGAGCACGGCATCGGCCGTCCCTCCACCTACGCCAGCATCATCGCCACCTTGCAGCAGCGCGAGTACGTGGAGATGGACAAGCGCCGCTTCCGTCCCACCGATGTGGGCCGCGTGGTGAACAAGTTCCTCACCGAACACTTCACCCAGTACGTGGATTACGACTTCACCGCAAAAATGGAAGACGAGCTCGACGCCGTCTCCCGCGGCGAGGAGGACTGGGTGCCGCTCATGCGGCGTTTCTGGGATCCGTTCATTGCGCTGGTGCAGACCAAGGAAGAATCGGTCTCGCGCAAGGACGTCACCCACGAGACCCTGGACGAGGCCTGCCCCAAGTGTGGCAAGCCGCTGTCCATCCGCCTCGGCCGGCGCGGGCGTTTCATCGGCTGCACCGGCTATCCGGATTGCGACTACACCCGCAACCTGAACGAAAGCAAGGAAGAGGCACAGGCCGAACCCGAAGTGGTGGAAGGCCGCAGCTGCCCGCAGTGCGAGTCGCCGCTCATCATCCGTACCGGGCGTTACGGCAAGTTCATCGGTTGCAGCAACTATCCCAAGTGCAAGTACATCGAGCCCCTGGAGAAGCCGGCCGACACGGGCGTGCAGTGCCCCGAGTGCAAGAAGGGCACCTTGCTGCAACGCAAGTCGCGTTTCGGCAAGATCTTCTATTCCTGTTCCACCTACCCCACCTGCAAGTACGCGGTGTGGAACCCGCCGCTCAACGAGCCCTGCCCCAAGTGCGGCTGGCCCATTCTCACCCTCAAGACCACCAAGCGCCGCGGCACCGAAAAGGTCTGCCCACAGAAAGAGTGCGGCTACACGGAACTGGTCGAGGGGCCTGAGGCGAAGGAGCAGGTGGGTTAAGAAGAAGATCTAACAACGGGGGACACGGGGAACACGGGGAAATCAATTTTCGTGTAGGAGCGGGCTAAGCCCGCGACATCCACGGGTCGTCGAAAACTGTCGCGGCCTTAGGCCGCTCCTACGGGTTGGCTTAACCCACCAACTGCATGATCCCCGTGTCCCCCGTGTTTGTGCTTTTTTGATGCTGCCGGAGCGAAGTGATGAGTCGTTTTGTTGCCGTGTTGATGGGTTCCGATTCCGATCTGCCGACCATGAAGGCCACGCTGGAGGTACTGACCTCGTTCGGGATCCGGTATGAGGTGAAGATTACGTCGGCCCATCGCACGCCTGCCGCTACCCATGAATACGTCAAGGACGCCGAGGCGCGCGGCTGTGGTGTGTTCATCGCCGCGGCGGGGCTGGCGGCCCATCTCGCCGGCGCCGTATCCGCCATGACCGTGCGGCCGGTGATCGGCGTGCCCATGGATGCCGGTCCGCTGCAGGGCATGGACGCGCTGCTGTCGACGGTGCAGATGCCCGCGGGAATCCCTGTCGCGACCGTGGCCATCGGCAAGACCGGCGCGAAAAATGCGGGCTACCTCGCCGCGCAGATCCTTGCCGTCGCGGATGCAGACCTCGCTGCGAGGTTGCGCGAGGAGCGCGAAGCGAATGCGCGCAACATCCAGGCGCGCGACGCGGCGGTGCAGAAGGAGCTGGGACTGTAAGGGCGCCGCGCCATGCCGCAGTCACCGGGCGTCATGGGCTTTCCTCCAGGATCCTCCGTGTCCTCTGAATCTTCGCGCCTCCGCGTTGGGCCGCCTTCTTCGTGATCAGTCCCTGGCACCTGCGCGTTGCGCGTGACGTACTGCGCCGGGATGGCGTGGTGGCCTACCCCACGGAAGCCGTGTACGGACTGGGTTGCGACCCGCGATCGTGGACGGCCGTGGCGAAATTGCTGCGCCTCAAGCGCCGACCGGCCGGCAAGGGCATGATCCTTGTGGCCGCTTCGCTGGAACAGCTCGCGCCCTACATCCTCCCGCTCACCGATGACATCGCCGCACGGGTGTTGCCTACCTGGCCCGGCCCTTTCACGTGGCTGTTGCCCGCTGCCTATACCTGCCCGCGCTGGCTGCGCGGCGAGCACGCGACCATCGCGGTGCGCGTCAGTGCTCATGCGGTGGTGCGTGAGCTATGCACCGCATTCGGCGGCGCCCTGGTGTCCACCAGCGCGAATCTGAGCGGACGGCCACCGGCGCGCTCGGCGCTGGACGTGCGGCGCATCTTCGGCGCCGACGTGGACTACATTCTGCACGGACCCTTGGGGGAGCTCGCCCGTCCAACCGCCATCCGCGATGGTGTTAGCGGACGTGTGCTGCGCGCGGGCTGAGCGGTCTGATCCGTTCGCTCACTCGGCGCGGTTGCGCATGAAATCGGCCGTGCGATAGAAGGCCTGTTCCAACTCGTCGCGCAGTGCTTCGGGCAGGCCGATGTCTTCCATGGCGCGCCGCATACAAAGCATCCATTGATCCCGTTCTGCCGTGCCGATCGGAAAAGGCATGTGGCGTGCGCGCAGCTTGGGGTGTCCGTACCGCTCCAGATAAAGCTGCGGCCCCCCGAACCATCCGCTCAGGAAAAGAAACAGCTTTTCCCGGGATTCCGCCAGATCCTCCGGATGCATGCGTCTGATGTCCTGCGCCTCGGGCAGGCTGTCCATGTGGGCGTAGAAGCGCTCGACCAGACGTCGCACGCCTTCCTCTCCGCCCACACGCTCGTAATGTGGGTTGGTCATCGTGATGCTCTCATGAAGGTGTGATGCGATTGCATGCCTGCAGTTTCTGGCAATCCGAGTCCTGCCGTGATCCCGCGCTGGACGCGGGGAGAACAATAACGCCACGGGCACGATCAGGGAAGCACGTGCTCGCGCCTGTGGAACGGCACGGATATCCGCGTGCGCAGCAGGCGCATGGGTGTGATCGGCGCAGGCATGCGTAAGCTCATTCACGCGCGCCGTCGCAACACAGGATTTTTGCACCGGGCACATGCGTGGAACCGCGCGTCAACAGGCACGCAAAATCTTTTTTCACTTGGCATTCAGCCGCTTGAATTTTTGTACCTGGAAACGCGAAATACGCGCCGAATCAATAGCGCGGCAAAAAAAATATTTCGGCCGTCTCCTATTCCCCGCCTTCTGCACGCTACCCATAATTGTGCGCCGATCGGTCAGGCGATGACCGGTGGAACTATCCCTACATCTTTTCCGGTAATCAAAAAATCTATGAAGCGTTCGTTTGTTTTGGTTGGCATGCTGGCCCTGGCCCTCACTGCTTGCGGCGAAAAGCAGGAAGCTGCAGCTCCGCAGGCTGCGCCTGCAGCGGCTCCGGTGGCCGAAGCGGCCGCGCCGGTGGAACAGGCCGCTGCTCCCGCGGCCGGCACCACGGAAACTGCAGTGACGGCGGAAGCCGCTGCGCAACAGGCTCCCGCCGAAGCCGCCGCGCCCGCCCAGCAGCAGTAAGTCGCCCGGGTGATGGAGAGCCGGCCCTCGTGGCCGGCTCTCGCTTTTCCGCGGTTCGCAGGGCGCGGCTTTGTTAAAATCCCCGCATGGATGTCTCTGATCTGCTTGATTGTTTGAACCCCGCCCAACGCGAGGCGGTGGCCGCCCCTCCAGGAAACCTGCTCATCCTCGCCGGTGCCGGCAGCGGCAAGACCCGCGTACTCACCCATCGCGTGGCCTGGCTCATCCGCACCGGGCAGGCTTCCAGCTACGGCATCCTCGCCGTTACGTTCACCAACAAGGCCGCGCATGAAATGCGCGGGCGTATCGAACACCTGCTCGGGATTCCCACCACGGGCATGTGGGTGGGCACCTTCCACGGGCTCGCCCATCGCTTGCTGCGCGCCCATGCGCAGGACGCCGGGCTGCCGTCGGGTTTCCAGATCCTCGACAGTGACGATCAATTGCGCATCGTGCGCCGGCTGATGCGCGAACAGGGCGTGGATGAATCACGCTGGCCGCCCAAGCAGGTGCAGTGGTTCATCAACGCGCGCAAGGACGAGGGCAAACGCCCGAAGGATCTGGGTCCGGGCGACGACCCCTACCAGCGGCAGATGCTCAAGCTGTATCAGGCCTACGAAGAGGCCTGCCAACGCAGCGGCGTGGTGGATTTCGCCGAGCTGTTGCTGCGCGCCTTCGAGTTGCTGAAGGAGCGCCCGGACGTCCTCGATCACTATCGGCGGCGCTTTCACCACATCCTGGTCGATGAATTCCAGGACACCAATGCCATCCAGTACGACTGGCTCAAGCTCATCGCGGGCACGCAGGGACTGGTGTTCGCCGTGGGCGACGACGACCAGTCCATCTACGGCTGGCGCGGCGCGCGCATCGAGAACATCCACCGTTTCGTGGACGAGTTCCCGGACGTGCGCCTGGTGCGCCTGGAACAGAACTACCGCTCCACGGCGACCATCCTCGCGGCCGCCAACGCGCTCATCGCCCATAACGCCGATCGCCTCGGCAAGGAGCTGTGGACCGAGGGCGAGAAGGGCGAGCCCATTCGCGTCTACGGCGCGTTCAACGAGATCGACGAGGCGCGTTTCATCGTCGAGCGCATCCGCGAGCACGAGGTGCACGGCGGCAGGCGCTCCGAGGTGGCCGTGCTGTACCGTTCCAACGCCCAGTCGCGCGTCATCGAAGAGGCGCTCATGCAGGCGGGCGTGCGCTATCGCGTGTACGGGGGCCTGCGATTCTTCGAGCGCGCCGAGATCAAGGATGCACTGGCCTATCTGCGCCTGTTGTTCAACCGCACGGACGACGCCTCCTTCGAGCGGGTGGTGAACACGCCCACGCGCGGTATCGGCGAACGCACGGTGGAGCAGTTGCGCGAGCACGCGCGCAGCTTCGGCGTGCCGCTGTGGCAGGCGGCGCGCGACCTGCTTGCGCACCAGGCCTTCGCCGCGCGCGCGGCCAACGCACTGAAGGCCTTCATCGACCTCATCGAGCGCCTCACCGCGGGCGTGGAGGGCGTGGAGCTGCACGAGCAGGTGGAGCACGTGATCGCGGGCTCCGGGCTCATCGAGCACTACCGCAAGGAGAAGACCGGCCGCGGCGAAGACCGCATCGAGAACCTGGAAGAACTGGTCAACGCCGCGCGCCAGTTCGAGTACGACGAGGTGGAACACGCGGGCATGGATGCCCTGGGGGCCTTCCTGGCCCACGCGGCCCTGGAGGCGGGTGAAGGCCAGGCGGGCGAGGGCGAGGACAGCGTGCAGCTCATGACCCTGCACTCGGCCAAGGGCCTGGAATTTCCGCTCGTCTTCATGGCGGGCATGGAGGAGGGGCTGTTTCCCCACCAGATGTCCATGGACGAGCCGGGCCGGCTCGAAGAGGAGCGGCGCCTGTGCTACGTGGGCATGACCCGCGCGCGCAAACGGCTCTACCTCACCTGGGCGGAGGTGCGCCGGCTGTACGGCCAGGAGCATCCCTCGCGCCCCTCGCGCTTCCTGGGCGAAATCCCCCGCGAGCACCTGGAAGAGGTGCGCCTGCGCGGCACCGTGAGCCAGCCCTGGTTCGCACGTCGCGCCGTCGTGGAGGAAACCGCAGGCGGCCTGCGCCTGGGCCAGCACGTGCGCCATCCCAAGTTCGGCGAGGGCGTGGTGCTGGCCTGCGAGGGCCAGGGCGCCCAGGCGCGCGTGCAGGTCAATTTCGATACGGTGGGCAGCAAGTGGCTGGTGCTGGCCTATGCCAATCTGGAGCCGGCGTGACGGGTGTTATGCACATGGGACAGGAAACGGGCGCGCCTGACCGAAGTTAGTGGTCACTGCCCGTCAGAACGCCCGTGTTGTCGTGCAACTCGTTGATTTTTCGACAGGTGCGTGCGGTGGCGAAAATTTCACCGATCTGAAGGCACGCCAGCCGCCGCCGGACTCCGCGCCGGAAGCCCCCAGAGTACACACAGAGTTGTCCACAGCTTCTGTGGAAAACATTGCCCTGCGCGCGAGGCTTCACCCGGGCCGGCGCATTACCAGCGGAACAGCACCCACTGCGGGATTTCGGGATTGGACAACTCGTTCCTGCGGGTCTCCAGGCTGCCGTCGCCGTCGGTGTCGATGAGGAAATAGGGCGGCCCGGAGCGCGGGGTGATGCGCACCATGTAGAGCTGGCCGGACACGCGGTACTCCTCGATGGTCTCGTGCTCCCTACGGATGATGGTCACCTGCGGTTCCACCAGTTCCTCCACCGTGTCGGGCGGCGGGGCGGGTGTTTCCGCGGGGGATTCCGGCATGGGCGGGGGCGGCGGCACGTCGCCGGCGTCCTGGGCGAAGAGGGGCGCGGCCAGGCCGGCCAGCAGCAGGGAGAAAGCGATACGGCGCATGGATGGCCTCAGAGGTCGAGCAGGATCTCGCGCTCCTCGGCGGAGGGCTCGAAACCGCGCTGCTCGTAGTGACGAAAAATGGAATCGACCACCTCTTCGGGCGTGTCGAGCACCTGGAACAGCTCCATGTCGGCGGCATCGATCATGCCTTCGCCCACGAGCTTCGCCCGCAGCCAGTCGATGAGGCCGGCCCAGAAGGCGGAATTCACCAGGATGATGGGTATGCGCCGGGTCTTGCCGGTCTGCACCAGGGTCAGGATCTCGGCCAGCTCGTCCAGGGTGCCGAAGCCACCCGGGATCACCACGTAGGCCGCCGCGTACTTCACGAACATCACCTTGCGCGCGAAGAAGTGGCGGAAGCTGAGGGAGATGTCCTGGTAGGGATTTCCGGCCTGTTCATGGGGGAGCTGGATGTTGAGGCCGATGGAAGGCGACTTGCCGGCGTAGGCGCCCTTGTTGGCCGCCTCCATGATGCCCGGGCCGCCGCCACTCACCACGGAAAAACCCGCATCGGAGAGCTGGCGTGCGATGGCCTCGGTGAGCTGGTAATAGGGGTGATCGGGCTTCACGCGGGCCGAACCAAAGATGCTCACCGACGGTCGGATACGGGCGAGGCGTTCGAAGCCTTCCACGAATTCCGCCATGATCTGGAAGATCTTCCACGACTCGCGGGTGAGCATGGAGTCGTCGATGGGGGTCATCCCCGGGTGGCGATGCTTGCTGTCGTCGTTCATGGAAGCCTTTCACGCGCGGTAGATCCGCGCCGGCATATTGTATCGTCGGGTTCAATCATTTTAGTCATAATGCGGTCCGCCCCTTCCGACCGCTCCAGCCCATGACCGATAGTACCAAGCGACTCGTCCTGGTGGACGGCTCTTCCTATCTGTACCGCGCCTTTCATGCCCTGCCGGCACTGACCAATTCCGCGGGTGAACCCACCGGCGCCGTTTACGGCGTGGTGAACATGCTGCGCCGCCTGCTCGCCGACTACGAGCCGGAGCACGTGGCCGTGGTGTTCGACGCCAAGGGGCCTACCTTCCGTGATGCGCTCTACGCCGAATACAAGGCCCACCGTCCGCCCATGCCGGGCGAACTGGCAAGCCAGATCGAACCGCTTCACGCCATCATCCGTGCCATGGGTTTGCCGCTGCTGTGCGTGGATGGGGTGGAGGCCGACGACGTGATCGGCACCCTGGTGATGCGTGCCCGGGAACACGGCATGGAGGTGGTGGTCTCCACCGGCGACAAGGACATGGCCCAGCTGGTCCGGCCCGGCGTACGCCTGGTGAACACCATGACCGGCACGGAAATGGACCGTGAAGGCGTGATCGAGAAATTCGGCGTGCCGCCGGAGCGCATCGTCGATTACCTGGCGCTCATCGGCGATACCACCGACAACGTGCCCGGCGTGCCCAAGGTCGGCCCAAAGACCGCCGCCAAGTGGCTGCAGCAGTACGGCAGCCTGGACGAGGTCATGGCCCACGCCGACGAGATCAAGGGCGTGGCCGGCGAGAACCTGCGCGCCAGCCTCGGCCACCTGCCGCTGTCGCGTGAGCTGGTCACCATCAAGTGCGACGTGGAGCTGCCCGTCGCGCCCGAAGACCTCAACCGGCTGGTGCCGGACCGCGCCGCCCTCAAGGCCTGGTTTACGCGCCTGGAATTCAGGAGCTGGCTGGCCGAGCTGCTCGGATCCGAGCGCGCCGAGGCCCGCCTGCACGCCGCGCCGCCGGAGACCGGGGTCAAGGACCATCATGCGGTTACCGACTGGGCCGAGTTCGAGCGCTGGCTCGGGCGCCTGCGGGAGGCGCCGCTGTTCGCCTTCGACACCGAGACCACCAGCCTCGATTACATGCAGGCCGAGATCGTGGGCGTGTCCTTCGCCGTGAACCCGGGCGAGGCCGTGTACGTACCCCTCGCCCACCGGTACCCCGGTGCTCCCGAGCAACTGGACCGCGACCGCGTGCTCGCCGCGCTCAAGCCCCTGCTCGAAGACCCGGCGCGTCCCAAGCTCGGCCATAACCTCAAGTACGACATGAGCGTGCTGGCCAGCCACGGCATCACCCTGCGCGGCATCGCCCACGACAGCATGCTGGAGTCCTACGTGCTTGACGCCACCGCCTCGCGCCACGACCTGGATTCCCTGTCCCTCAAGTACCTCGGCCACAAGACCATCCTGTTCGAGGAGGTGGCCGGCAAGGGCGCCAAGCAGCTCACCTTCGATCAGGTGGAGCTGGAACAGGCGACGGCCTACGCCGCCGAGGATGCCGACGTGTCCCTGCAGCTCCACCGCGCCCTCTGGCCCAGGCTGCAGGCCGAAGGCGCGCTCGCCCAGGTGTATCGGGATATCGAGGTACCGCTGGTGCCGGTGCTGTCACGCATGGAACGCACGGGCGTACTGGTGGACGTGGATAGGCTGCGCCGCCAGAGCAACGAGCTGGCCGCGCGCATGCTGGAGGTGGAGCGGGAGGCCTTCGAGGTTGCGGGCGGATCGTTCAACCTGGGTTCGCCCAAGCAGATCCAGGAGATCCTGTTCGGCAAGCTGGGCCTGCCCGTGCTCGCCAAAACCGCCACGGGCCAGCCCTCCACGGCCGAGGACGTGTTGCAGGAGCTGGCGCTCGAATACCCGCTGCCGCAGCTCATCCTGGACTACCGCAGCCTGGCCAAGCTCAAGTCCACCTACACCGATCGCCTGCCCGAGCAGGTGAACCCCCGTACCGGACGGGTGCACACCTCCTATCACCAGGCGGTGGCGGCCACCGGGCGCCTGTCCTCCTCGGACCCGAACCTGCAGAACATCCCCGTGCGCAGCGCCGAGGGTCGGCGCATCCGTCAGGCCTTCGTGGCGCCGCCGGGTTACCGCCTGCTGGCGGCGGACTACTCCCAGATCGAGTTGCGCATCATGGCCCACCTGTCCGGCGACGAGGGCCTGGTGCGGGCCTTCGCCGGCGGCGAGGACATCCACCGCGCCACCGCCGCCGAGGTGTTCGGGCGCGCGCCCGAGCAGGTGACCGCCGAGCAGCGCCGCTCCGCCAAGGCCATCAACTTCGGCCTCATCTACGGCATGTCGGCCTTCGGCCTCGCCAAGCAGCTGGGCATCGATCGCGCCGCGGCCCAGGGCTACGTGGACCTCTATTTCACCCGCTATCCGGGGGTGAAGCGCTTCATGGAGCAGGCCCGCGAGGGTGCCCGCGAGCGCGGCTACGTGGAGACCGTATTCGGCCGCCGGCTGTACGTCCCGGATATCCGGGCCTCCAACATGCAGCGCCGCCAGTATGCCGAGCGCACCGCCATCAACGCCCCCATGCAGGGCACGGCCGCCGACATCATCAAGCGGGCCATGCTGGCCATCGACGCCTGGCTGGCGGGCAGCGGACTGGACTGCCGCATGATCATGCAGGTGCACGACGAGCTGGTGTTCGAGGTCAAGGAAGGTCAGGAGGATGAAGCGAGCGCTCACATTCGCTCGCTCATGGAAGCATCCGCCAGCCTCTCCGTGCCGCTGGTGGTGGAGGTGGGCGTGGGGGCCAACTGGGACGAGGCCCACTGAAGACGTGATGCGATTCACACATCACGAATTACGCGAAACGCCGGGAACCTTTCCGCAGGCAGTGAGTCTCACGGGATAAGCCAAAGTGCTTGCCTCGTCCCGTCGCTCTCCCTGACGGGGTGTAGCCGGCCCGGCTCGGCACCCCCCGAGTCGGGCCCTCATAAACCCCGGGCGCTCTTCCTCCCCCCTTAGCCCGGGGTTTTTTTTCGCCTGCTGATTGAAGAGAAAGCTCAACCAGGGGGGACACGGGGAACACGGGGAAATCAATTTTTTCTGTAGGAGCGGCCTCAGGCCGCGATTGACATCGGTTAGAGCGCAATCGCGGCCTGAGGCCGCTCCTACAGGTAGGGGTAACCATATGGATTTCCCCCCCCCGTGTTCCCCGTGTCCCCGTGGTTAATGCTTTCTTCTTTGCAGACTCACTCCCCCGGCCGCAGCCATGCATCGAGGACCGCGCGGGCCTCGTCGAGGCCGGTCTTTGAATGGCTGGAGAACAGCTGGACGGTGACGCCCGGGAATTCCGCTTCCAGGGTCTTGCGGACCTTTTGCAGGGTGGCGAGGGCGGGGCCGCGGTTGAGCTTGTCGGCCTTGGTGAGCAGGGCGTGGACGGGCATGCCGCGGTGGGCGCACCAGCCGAGCATGATGCGGTCGTATTCGGTCAACGGGTGGCGCACGTCCATGATGAGCACCAGTCCTTCCAGGGAGCGGCGCGTGGAGAGATAGCGCTCCAGCAGGGCCTGCCAATGCTGCTTCACGGCCTCGGGCACCTGGGCGTAGCCGTAACCGGGCAGGTCCACCAGGCGGCGTTCCTCGTCCAGGCCGAACAGGTTGATGAGCTGGGTGCGGCCGGGTGTCTTGCTGGTGCGGGCAAGTCCGGTCTGTCCCACCAGTGCGTTGATGGCGCTGGACTTGCCCGCGTTGGAACGGCCGGCGAACGCCACTTCGCGGCCGCTGTCCGGCGGCAGCTGGTGCAGGGCGTTGGCGCTCGTGATGAAGTGCGCCTTGCGGTAAAAGGCCTCAGAATTCATGATATGGGGGCCAAATGGCGCCATCCGGTGCCGCTGCGCGGTTGACCCGTGATGGGGCTGGTTGGTATATAAGGGACCCTTTGGGACTGGCCGGGGCTTCGACGTTCCGGTTGCACATTATAAATCGGAGTGAGGGCGAATCATGAAGAAGGCTGTTTTTACTGCCGCAATCGGTGCGATGGTGATGGTTTCCGGCCAGGCTCTGGCCGCCACGGGTGAAGAGGTGTTCAACAAGGCATGCTTCGCGTGCCACAAGACCGGCGTTGCCGGCGCCCCCAAGATGGGTGACCAGGCCGCCTGGGGGCCCCGCATCGCGCAGGGCATGGACGTGCTGAAGAAGCACGCCATTGAAGGTTTCAAGGGCAACACCGGCGTCATGCTGCCCAAGGGCGGCCGCGCCGACCTCAGCGACGCCGACGTGCATGCCGCCGTCGAGTACATGGTGAACAACAGCAAGTAAGCCTTTTTCGGGCACGGGTAGTCGGATGAAAAAGTTAGCGTCTGTCGTCTTCGTTCTGATCGGTGCGGTCGGTGTGGCCAATGCTGCAGCGCCTGCCGGTGACGCCGCTGCCGGCCAAGGCAAGGCCGCGGTTTGCGCCGCATGTCATGGCATGGACGGCAACAGCATGGTCCCCATGTTTCCGAAGCTGGCCGGTCAGCACACCAGCTACATCGCCAAGCAGTTGACGGCGTTCAAGTCTGGTGAGCGCCAGGACCCGACCATGGCCCCCATGGCCGCACCCCTGAGCGATCAGGACGTGGCCGACCTGGCTGCGTATTTCGGCAGCCAGAAGGCCAGTGTCGGTACGGCCAATCCGGAACTGGCCCAAGCGGGCGGAAAGATCTACCGCGGCGGTATCGCGGCCAAGGGCGTGTCGGCCTGCATGGCCTGCCACGGCCCCTCCGGCAGCGGCAACCCGGCGGCCAACTTCCCCTCCGTGAGCGGCCAGCAGGCCCTGTATGTGGCCAAGGCCCTGCGCGACTTCCGTTCCGGTGCCCGTACTACCGACCCGGCCGGTATGATGCGCAACGTCGCCGCCAGGATGTCCGATGCGGAGATCGACGCGGTGGCGGAGTTCGTCGCCGGCCTGCACTAGGGAACCTCTGCAAAAGTCCGGTTGGGACGTTCACGACCAAACGGCGTTGGCGTGTTTTCAATCACTTGCGAGGCTCCTATCCGCGGATGGCTCACTTTTGCAGAGGTTCCCTAGGAAGTACCCGCTCAGCAGCACCGACAAAGGGTGGTCTTGGCCACCCTTTGTCGTCTTCGGGTGCCCCACCCGGAACTCGCCGCCTTTTTCTCAAGTCGGAGGGAATGGCCCCCAAGCCTCTCTCTGAGCCCGGCGAGCCGACGCTCGCCGTCGCCCACAAGGAAAACCATGGCTGGCTTCACAAACACGCCTGATTACCCGCGGCCGAGGCGCAGTTCCGCCGCCATCCTTCTGGAATTCCTCGGTTCCATGAACCTGGCCATCACCCTGTTGGTGGCCATCTCCGTCGCCGCCATCATCGGCACGGTCCTTCAGCAGAATCAGCCCTACCCCGATTACGTCCGCAAGTTCGGCCCGTTCTGGTTTGAGGTGTTCGAGCGCCTGGGTCTCTACGACGTGTACAGCGCGGGCTGGTTCCTGGTGCTGCTCGGTCTGCTGCTGGTGTCCACGGCGGTGTGCGTGTACCGCCATGCGCCCATCATGCTGCGCGACATGCGCCACTTCCGCCTGGACGTTCAGGACAAGTCGCTGCGCAGCTTCCACCAGCAGGCCGAGTGGGACGCCCCCGGCGAAGTCGCCGCGGTAAGCGAGCGGGCGGCCGCAGCCCTCGCGGCCCAGGGTTACAGGGTCCGCACCAAGGCCCAGGCCGAGCGGACCGTCGTTGCGGGCATGCGCGGCAGTTGGAACCGTCTGGGTTATCTGTTGACCCACGTGGCCATCGTGGTGATCTGCGTCGGCGCGCTCATCGACGGCAACCTGCCCCTCAAGCTCGCGGAGCGACTCGGCACCGTCAAGGTGGAGACGCGCGACCTCCCCGCCAACCAGATCCCGCCCGAGAGCACGCTGGCCGCCGACAACACGGCCTTCCGCGGCAGCGTGCGCATCCCCGAGGGTGGCCAGGCCGATTTCGTGTTCCTCAACGTGCGCGACGGCTTCTTGTTGCAGAAGCTGCCGTTCCGGATCGAACTGGTGGATTTCCGCGTGGAACACTACCCGTCGGGCCAGCCGAAGTCTTTTGAAAGCGACCTGGTGATCCACGATCCCGAGCTGGACGAGCCGCTCAAGCGCACCATCGCCGTGAACCATCCGCTGATCTACAAGGGCTACGCCATTTATCAGGCGAGCTTCTCCGACGGCGGCTCGCAGCTCACGCTCAGCGCCCGCGCGCTGGACGCCCCGGATCTGGCGCCCCTCGAATTGCGGGGTGCCGTGTATCAGAACCTCAAGGTGGTCACCCCGCGCGGCCCGCTCACCCTGGAACTCATCGATTTCAAACCCTACAACGTCTTCCCGGCGGAAGGGGACGGCAAGGGCTTCACCAACTACGGCCCCAGCGTGGTGTTCAAGCTGCGCAACGAGGCCGGCGAGGCGGTCGAATACCTCAATTACATGGCGCCGGTCACCCTCGAGGGGCGGCTCTACTTCATGAGCGGCATGCGCAACCTCCCCAGCGAGCCCTACCGCTATCTCTACGTCCCCATGGACGCCAACGGCAGCCTGGAGCGTTTCTTCGCCCTGCGCGGCAGGATGCTGGATGAGGCGCGCGTGCGCCGCACCGTGGCCGACCAGGCCGACGGGCTGATGCCGGCCGATGCCGACGCGGCGACGCGCGCGAACCTGGTGGATTCCATCGTCCATCTGGTCGGCCTGTTCGGGCGCGGCGGTCTGGATGCCGTGATGAACCAGGTGGAGAAGGCGGTGCCCGAAGCGGAACGCAACCAGGCCATGGAGTCGTACATCATGGTGTTGCAGTCCGTGATCGGCGCGCTCTATGTGGACCAGTTGCGCGAGGAAGGCTCACTTGGCAAGGAGGGGGTCGCGGAGGCCGATGCGCAGTTCTTCGAGGATGCCCTGGAGGCCTTCGCCGCCCTGGGCAGCTACGGTTCGCCGTTGCTGGTGCAGCTCACGGATTTTCGCCATGTGGAGGCCTCCGGGCTGCAGATAACCCGTTCTCCCGGCAAGGATATTGTCTACCTCGGATGCGTTATGCTGATGGCGGGCGTGTTCTTCATGTTCTACCTGCACCATCGGCGCGTGTGGGTCGCCGTGACGCCGGGCGGGCAGGGTGCGCGCGTGTTGTTCGCCGGCAGCGGCAATCGCGACCGCGCGGAGTTTGCGAAAGAGTTCGACGGCCTGCACCGCGTGCTCGCGCAGGCGACCGGTGCAGGGGAAGCCAAGGTTCAGCAAGAGGCGACGCAATAATGACAACGACGACGGACGCGGTACGCGAAGGCTTCGCCAGGCCCGCATGGTGGCAGCGGCTCGATCTGTTCGACTGGGCCTGGGGTGCGCTGATGGTGCTGGGCGCGGTGTATGCCTATGCGAGCTACGGCGCATTGATGGACGGCTTCGAGATCGTCATTCTCGCCGGCACCGTGCCGCTGGTCCTGGCCCTGGGGTGGATGTGGAAGCCCATGCGTCCCTACACCCTGGCGGTCGGGCTGCTGAGCCTCGCCGCGGTCGGTCTGTACGCCGGGGAACTGGCGCGCGGTGACAGCAATTTCTTCCTGAAGTACCTGTTGTCCAGCCAGTCCGCCATCATGTGGATGAGCGCGCTGTTCGTGATGGCCACCGCCGCCTACTGGCTGTCGCTGTTCATGCGCTCGGAGTTCACCGGCCGCGTTGCCACCGCCCTCACCTGGTGCGCCTCGGCCATGGGCTTCGTCGGCCTGCTGGTGCGCTGGCGCGAGTCCTATCTCATCGGACCCGACGTGGGCCACATCCCGGTGAGCAATCTGTACGAGGTGTTCATCCTGTTCGCGGTGATCACCGGCCTGATGTACCTGTATTACGAAGGCCGTTACCGCAGCCGCGCCATGGGCGCCTTCGCCCTCACGGTGATCAGCGCCTCGGTAGCCTTCCTGCTCTGGTACACCTTCGATCGCCAGGCCCACGAGATCCAGCCGCTGGTGCCGGCGCTGCAGAGCTACTGGATGAAGATCCACGTGCCCACCAACTTCGTGGGCTACGGCGGCTTCGCCCTGGCCGCCATGCTGGGCATCGCGTACCTGATCGTGGATCGGCTGGCCCCGGGCAGCGCCTGGGCGGCGCGCCTGCCCACCCGCGAACAACTGGACGACGTGATGTACAAGGCCATCGCCCTCGGCTTTGCATTCTTCACGGTGGCGACGGTGCTCGGCGCCATGTGGGCGGCGGAGGCGTGGGGCGGCTATTGGAGCTGGGACCCGAAGGAAACCTGGGCCCTCATCGTGTGGTTGAACTATGCGGCGTGGCTGCACATGCGCCTGACCAAGGGCTGGCGCGGCCGGCCCATGGCGTGGTGGGCGGTCATCGGCCTGTTCGTCACCACCTTCGCCTTCCTGGGCGTGAACATGTTCCTGTCAGGATTGCATTCCTACGGCACCCTTTGAGGGCGCTGGAGGCGAGCGCGGCAGACGTCGCATCGCGGCGTCTGCCGCGCAAGGCCTGATGGTCTATTTCTTTCCACCGTACACGTAGTGCGAGTAGGTGGCCACGTCCTGGCTCACGCGGCGGAACAGGCGATCGAGGCTGATGATCGCATGCTCGAGCATGTTCACGGCAATGTAAGGGTGTTCCACGCGCAGGCGCTGGTACATGATGCGGGACATGCGCAGCATGCGCGTTTCCGGGCGCATGGCCACCAGGCGGATGGAGCGCGGCTCGCGGTCGAAGAACGACATCTCGCCCATCAGCTCGCCCTCCCGCACCCGGGCCAGTTCCACGGCCTGGCCCTGGTTGTCGTAGACGAGCGCGGCCTCGCCTTTCACCACGAAGTAGAGCGCCTCGCCCACTTCGCCGATGTCGGCGATGATCTGGCCCTTCTTGAATTCCACCAGTTCCGTGAAATCCAGCAACAGGTTGACCTCGCGGAGTGTGAGAGACTCACAGAGGTTCTGTCGGTTGAGGAATTCGCTGAGTTCGAGTCGTTTTTGTGCAGCGTCGGTCAGGATTGCCATGGAACACCCTCCGGGGAACGTGGGCCATAGCATAGAGCAAGGGGTTTCGACGGTGAAAGCACCGCCGTGATGACAAGCGCGCAGGGCCGTAAGGTATAGTGTATTGCCAGTCGCCGGACCGCACCGAACCAAGGAGAACCCATGCATTTCAGAAGCTTGCTTTTCGTTATCGCCGCCTTCCTTCCCTTTGCCGCCGGTGCGGCCGAACCCTACACCGAAGGGGTCCACTACACGCGCATCCCGCAGCCCCAGCCCGTGGAAACCGCGCCGGGCAAGGCCCAGGTCGCCGAGCTGTTCTGGTATGGCTGCCCCCATTGCCGTGAACTCGAACCCTACGTCCAGGCTTGGCTGAAGAACAAGCCGGCCGCCGTGGAGTTCGTGCGCATCCCCGCCGCCTTCCGCAAGAACGCATGGCATCTGCATGCGAAGGCCTTTTACGCCGCCGAGGCGCTGGGCGTCCTCGACCGCATCCACGAGGACATGTTCAAGGCCATCCATGATCACAACCAGCGCCTGGCCAGCGAAGAGGAGCTGACCAGGTTCTTTGCGGATCACGGTGTGCCGGCCCAGGACTTCCGCGATGCCTTCAACTCCTTCGCGGTGGAGACCAAGGTCAACCGTGCCATGGAGCTGGTGAAGCGCTACGGCATTACCGGCGTGCCGGCCATGGTGGTCGAAGGCAAATACCTGGTGGAAGGCAGCATGGCCGGAAGCTACGAGAACATGATCCGCATCGCGGAGTACCTGGCCAAGCGGGAGGCGCGCGCGAAGCGCTGACTTCATGAAGGCCGCCGAACTCTTCGTCCGCTGTCTCGAAAACGAGGGCACCGAATACATCTTCGGCATCCCGGGCGAGGAGAACCTCGATCTGATGGATGCCCTGCTCGAGTCCAAAATCCGGTTCATCACCGTGCGGCACGAGCAGGGCGCCGCCTTCATGGCCGACGTGTACGGCCGCCTCACCGGGCGCGCGGGTGTGTGCCTGTCCACGCTCGGGCCCGGCGCCACCAATCTGATCACCGGCGTCGCCGATGCCAACATGGATCACGCGCCGGTGGTGGCCATCGCGGGGCAGGCGTCCACCAACCGCCTGCACAAGGAATCCCACCAGGTGCTGGACCTGGAGCTGATCTTCCAGCCCATCACCAAGTACTCATCGCGCCTGCTCGCCCCGGAGGTGATTCCCGAGGTGGTGCGCAAGGCCTTCAAGCTGGCGCAGACCGAAAAGACCGGTGCGACCTTCATCGAATTTCCCGAGAACATCGCGGAGATGGAGGTGAACGACGAACCGCTGCCGGTGAAGAACCCGCACCAGCCCGAGCCGCTGACCGACCGCGTGAAGGCCGCCGCGGAACTCATCTCCAACGCGCGCGCACCCATCATCCTCGCGGGCAACGGCGTGGTGCGCGCCAAGGCCTGGCAGCAGCTCACGGACTTCGCGGCACGCCTGAACATCCCCGTCGCCAACACCTTCATGGCCAAGGGCGTGGTTCCCTTCGCCGGCAATCCCCATGCCCTCGGCTCCGCCGGGCTGCAGTCCAAGGATTACGTGAACTGCGGCTTCGACAAGGCCGACGTGATCATCTGCGTAGGCTATGACCTGGTGGAGTACCACCCCTATTTGTGGCACCCCACCCGCGACCGCATCATCATCCACATCGACTCCATTCCCGCCGAAGTGGATGCGTACTACCCTGTCGCCGTGGGCGTGGTGGGCGACATCAAGCATTCCCTGCTGCGTATCGGCGAACTGGCCACGCCCCACCAGGGACTGCACATGCGCGCCCTGCGCGAGGCGCTCGTGCGCGAGATGGACGCCTGCCGGGACGATCGGGACTTCCCGGTCAAGCCGCAGAAGATCATCTGGGACCTGCGCACCGCCATGGACCTGGAGGACATCGTCATCTGCGACGTGGGCGCCCACAAGCTGTGGATGGCGCGCATGTTCCGCTGCGAGTACCCGAACACCTGCATCATCTCCAACGGGTTCGCCAGCATGGGCATCGCCCTGCCGGGTGCGATTGCGGCCAAGCTGGCCTATCCGGAGCGCAAGGTGGTGGCCGTCACCGGGGACGCCGGGTTCCTGATGAACGTGCAGGAGCTGGAGACGGCCGTGCGCCTGGGCACGCCGCTGGTCGTCCTGGTATGGAACGACAACGGCTACGGACTCATCAAATGGAAGCAGATGAACTATTTCGGCCGCCCCGCCTTCGTGGATTTCAACAATCCCGATTTCATCAAGCTGGCCGAATCCTTCGGTGCGCGTGGCTACCGCATCGAGCGCGTGGAGGATCTGCTGCCCACCCTGCGCAAGGCGCTGGCGGACAACACCGTCAGCGTGATCGACTGCCCGGTGGATTACAGCGAGAATCTCAAGCTCACGGCCAAGATGGGAGAGATGGTGTGTCCGATTTGAGGGCAAGGCCATGATGCTGCCGTTGCGAGAAGTGCCGCTGGTCGATCCCGCGCCGGGGCTGCGGCTGCGCCTGCTCAGCTATAACATCCAGGTCGGCATCAACAGCGTGCGGCCGCACCATTACGTCACCAAGAGCTGGAAGCACGTGCTGCACAACAGTCAGCGCTTCCGCAACCTCGATCGCATTGCGGAACTGCTGTCGGGCTACGACATCGTGGCCTTGCAGGAAGTGGACGCCGGCAGCCATCGCACCGGTAACGTCAATCTCACCGAGTATCTGGCCAACCAGGCGGACTTCAGCTTCTGGTACCACCAGGTCAACCGGGATTTCGCCGGCATCGCGCGACACGCCAACGGCCTGCTCTCGCGCCTGCGCCCGGTGGAGATCACCGAGCACAAGCTCCCCGGCTTCATACCGGGCCGCGGCGCACTCATGGCGCGTTACGGCGACCACCACTCGCCCCTGGTGGTGATCCTGATCCATCTGGCGCTCGGCCAGCGCACGCGGCTGCGCCAACTGGATTTCGTCTCCGAAGTCATCTCGGATTTCGATCACGTGGTCCTCATGGGGGACATGAATTGCGAGCCGGGCAGCCCGGAGATGCAACTCCTCTTCCGCCGCACCTGCCTACGCGAGCCGGTGGAGGGCATGTGTACCTTCCCCAGCTGGCGCCCTGCACGCAACATCGATCACATCCTGGTGTCGCCGAGCCTCGAGATCTCCCAATGCCAGGTGCTCAACCACGCCTTTTCCGATCACCTCCCCATCGCCATGGAAGTGGCCATTCCTCCCACCGTGCACATGGCCGGCTTCTGACGGGGCTCCCGGCATGGACCAGCAAAGCCCCCGCGACGACACCTGGCGCCAGAAGTACTACGACAGCCTGGATGCCCTCGACAGGCAGGAGCAGGAATGGCGTTCCGTGGAGGCCCTGCTGCGCCAGGCCTTGCTGCAGCTCGCGACCTTCGCCGCGCTGGCTGAGCCGGCGCTCGCCGGCAGGATCGACGCCCTGCGCGCAGAACTGCGGCGCGGTACCGAAAGCGCGGCCCTGGCCCAGCTGCTGAAGGATGTGGCGCGCGGCCTGGAGCAGGACTGCCGTGACGCCATCAATGGCGTCCAGGCCCGCAGTACGGCGCTCGCGCGCGAAGCGCTCGCCGCCATTGCAGAACGTCTGTTCGAGGATCCCTCCTGTGAAGAGGCGAGGTCCGTACGCGCTGCGCTCGATGAGGGCGTGGATGGCGTGCGGCGTGCCGCACGCCGGTTGGCGGACATCATCGGTGAACGCCTCCAGTCCGTGGGAACGGGCGGCAACGCCATCCTGTTGCGTCTGCTGGAACACCTGGCCATTCCTGCCGAATTCGCCCCACGTCTCGAAACCCTGAAGAGCGCGCTGCGCGAGCCCCTTTCCCAGGCGCGCCTCGCCGACATGGTGAGGGAGCTGGCCGAGGTCATCGCCGACATGCGCATCGGCGTGCTGCACGAGAAGCGGGAGCTCGAGACGTTTCTGCTGCAACTGAGCGAAAACCTGCAGTCGCTGGACGGCGACCTCAAGGCGGCCGCAGCGATCCAGAGCGAGTCCTTCGACGAGGGCCGCAAGCTCGGTTCGGCCATGGATGCCCACATGCGCGGCATCGAGGTGTCGATGGAATCGGCGCGGGCCCTCGACGATCTCAAGTCAAGGCTGCTGGTGCACGTGCAGACCATACGTGAGCAGATGGTTTCGTTCCGTCGCGCGGAGGATGCTCGCGCCGACGAGGTCGAACGCGACATGGCCGCGCTCACCGACAGGCTCGCACTGCTGGAAAGCGAGGCCGAGGAATTGCGCGAGCGCGTGCGTTCGGAACGCAGGCAGGCCCTCATCGATCCGCTCACCGGGATCCCGAACCGGCTCGCTTACGACGAGCGCATCCAGCACGAATACCAGCGCTGGCGGCGTTACGGTGCGCCGCTCGTGCTCAGCATCTGGGACGTGGACCACTTCAAGCGCATCAACGACAACTACGGGCACCAGGCGGGCGACAAGGTGCTGCGTGTCATTGCCACGCTGCTCAAGTCGCAGACCCGCGCCACCGATTTCACCTGCCGCTACGGCGGCGAGGAATTCGTCATCCTGCTGCCCGAGACCGACCTGGTCCAGGCCGCTGCGTGCGCCGAGAAGATCCGCCTCGCCATCGAATCCGCCGAGTTCCATCATCACCACGAACGGGTGAAGGTCACAGTGTCCTGCGGCATGGCGCAGTTCTCCGGAAACGACACCGTGTCGGACGTGTTCAACCGCGCCGATCGGGCCCTCTATGCGGCGAAGGAAGCGGGTCGCAACTGCTGCAAGGCGGAGCCGGTCGCGACCGGCTGACGCGGAAACGCGCCGCCAGCACGGGGTGCGCGTACCGACAGGTGCAGTGTGATTGGAAATGGCGCGCCCGGAGGGATTCGAACCCCCGGCCCCCACCGTCGGAGGATGGTGCTCTATCCAGCTGAGCTACGGGCGCATGCAGGATTTGGGAACCCTTGCTCCCGGACGGGCGCAAGGGTACATTAGAATAACCGCAGACGGGCTTCCAGTCCACGGGACCGTGGCCTACGTTTTAGTGCGCCGGACGCGCCCGCGGGCACGTTCGGCTTCCATCATCCGGCAGGGCGCGCTCGCCCTGCCCGAGTGATTACACCGAGGTACAGACACGTGGCAGACACCAAGGGTTTGAATCTGAGCTTCATCATGCTGCTGGTGACGGCAGTGATCATCGTGCTGGTGCTGAAGGGCGTGCACGGCCTGATCTCCCCGAGCCGCGTCGCCGACATGAGCAAGGAGGCCACCCTGGCGCGCATCGCGCCGGTCGGCCGCCTCAATACCGGCGCGCCCATGGTGGCCGAGGCGCCCGCGGTCCCGGCGGCCCCGGCCAAGGCGAGCGCCCGCAGCGGCGAACAGGTCTACAACGCCTCCTGCCAGGCGTGCCACGCCACCGGCGCCGCCGGCGCCCCCAAGCTGGGCGACAAGGCCGCCTGGGGACCTCGCATCCAGCAGGGCATGGACACCCTCGTGAATCACGCGCTCAACGGCTTCAAGGCCATGCCGGCCCGCGGCACCTGCGGCAACTGCTCCGACCAGGAGATCCGCAGCGCCGTCGAGTTCATGCTCAGCAAGTCCAAATAGGCCCGCCTTGCCCCAAGCGGAAAAGGCGCCGCAAGGCGCCTTTTCTTTATTCCGGACGTCACCGCGCAGGATGACGCTGCGCCTGGCGTGGCAGAATGCACCGCTTCGTTCAGCAGCCGACGATCATGACCCGGACACTTCCGGTGGCCGTACTGGTCACCAGCGCCATCATGTGGGGCCTCACCTGGTGGCCGCTCAAGTTCATCAACGCCCAGGGCATTGACGGGCTGCCGCTCATTGCCGTGGGCTACGGCGCCGTCGCCGTGGTGTTGCTGCCGTTCCTGTGGCGCGAGCGCCGCCGCTACGCGGGCGAGCGTCGGCTTGCGCTGCTCATGGCGGTACTGGGGGGCTATACCAACCTGGCCTTCGCCGAGGCCATGATCTACGGCGAGGTCGTGCGGGCCATGATGCTGTTTTATCTGGCCCCGGTGTGGGGTGTGCTCGGCGGCCGCGTGTTCCTCGGCGAACGCATCGATGCCCAGCGCGCTCTGGGCGTGCTGCTGGCGCTGGCGGGGGCCTTCCTCGTGCTGGGCGCCTGGCAAATCCTCGCCACGCCGCCAACCACCGTCGACCTGCTGGCAATCACGGCCGGCATGGCCTTCGCGCTCACCAACGTGACCACACGTGCCGCGCAGCGCATCCCCACTGCCACCAAGAGCGGCGTGATCTTCGTGGGCTGCACGCTCATGGCGCTGGCGCTCATGGGCGTGCAGCGGATCCCCCTGCCCGCGGTGCCGCTCACCCAGTGGGGCCTGCTGGTGGGTTTCGGGCTGGGCTGGCTGCTGCTCGCCACCCTGTTTACCCAGTGGGCAGTCACGCGCCTGGAGGCCGGGCGCGCCTCCATCATCCTCATCGTCGAGCTGCTTGCGGCGGTGATCTCCGCCACGCTCATCGGCGGTGAAACCCTCAGCCTCGAAGAAATCGCGGGCGGCGCGCTCATCCTCACTGCCGCAGTCATCGAGGCGCGCCGCGCCTAGGCTGTCGTCCGCTCGCGCTTGTGATGGGGCTCCCATGCTACCTTTGTGGGCGCGCGCATCCTCTCCCGCACCTCGCCGGTGCGCCGGCGCACGTCGAACCTGCGAGATCTCACGCGCCGGGCCACGGCATATGGTTTGCACACTGAACACCGCGTTCAGCAACGTGCTTGGGCGCGTCGTGCGCAGGCGAGTGCAACAAAGCGGGAGAATGAGCATGAAGCCGGTACTGATGATCCAGAACGATCCTGCCGAAGGCCCCGGATTGCTGCGTACCTTGCTGTCGCAGCGGGGCGTGCCTTGCACGCTGCTGGATGCCGAGTCACTGATGGATGCATCCATATTCACGCCGCGCGATTACGCGGGCCTCGTGATCCTGGGCGGTGGTCAGGGCGTCTACGAGCAGGATCGTTACCCCTACCTGTCCCGCGAGATCGCCCTGTGCCGCGCCTTCGTCCATGCGGGCCGGCCCATGCTCGGCCTGTGCCTAGGGGCGCAGCTCCTGGCCGCGGCCATGGGCGGTGAGGTGCGGCCCAACCATCGCAAGGAGATTGGCTGGGCGGACATCGAACTCACCGAGGCCGGTCGCCGGGATCCGCTGTTCAGTGGGTTGCCGGCGCGCTTTCCGGTGTTCCACATCCACGGCGACGTCTTCACGCCGCCCCCGGGTGTGCCGAGCCTCGCCACTACCGCGCTCACCCCCTTCCAGGCCGTGTGCTTCGGCCCCGGGGTCTACGGTTTCCAATGCCACCCCGAGGTGGATGGCGCCTTGCTGGCGGCCATGTGCCGTGATGCCGCCGGCTACATGCGTGACAACGGCGTCGATCCCGATGCGCTGCTGGCCCGTTCCGCAGATTACCTGAGCCAATCCATGGCGCGCGGGACCGTGATCCTGAACCGGTGGATCGATTGCCTGGCCGAGGGTGCTGCGCAGGAAGGATGATGCCTGCAGAACTCATCTCCCGACCGTCACCCGGGCTTTTGTTGGTGAAGCCATTTCCGTTGCCGCGCAGGCCTTCCTCTGTCGACTGATGAGGAGCGATTGCATCGATTGGTGGCGACCGATTCATGGAAGCACGCAGCCCGGCGCTACGGCCCGACCCTACACTTGAAGTAAGGCGAAGGGGATTGACGTCAGGACAGGGCTGTCCGGGAACGTGGAGGACGTGCCATGTTGATGAAAACGGCAACGTGGTTCGGCATCATCGTGCTGGTGGTCGGTATTCTCGGCTTCATCGGCCCGCTGACACCGAACGGCATGCTTTTCGGATTGTTTGCGGTGGACGGTCTGCACAACACGGTGCACCTGCTCACCGGCGTGGTGGCGATCTGGGTCGGTCTTACCAGCGAGCGCGCATCCCGTCTGTTCTTCCAGATATTCGCGGTCATCTATGGCGTGATCACGCTCATCGGCTTCGCGGCCGGCAACAGCCCGCTGCTCGGGGTCATGGCGCACAACTGGGCGGACGTGTGGCTGCACCTGGCCATCACGGCATTCTCCGCCTACATGGGCTTCGTCTATCACATGAGCTATCGCAAGGTCCATCCGGTGGACAAGCCCCATTGAGTATCGGCTTTTCAACCACGGAGCCCACGGAGAAGATCAACCGCCAGTGACGCGAAGGAACGCCAAGGCCGGAGTCGGGTACCGTCGCACTTACCGCGATGTACAAAGGGCGGCCATGGGCCGCCCTCTGTGCATTTCGCGTTCATTGGCGGATTCTTCTCCCGCTTCTCACCCGCCCAGCATGCCGCGCAGATTCGCCAGGTGCGCCTTGCCGCGCTCCTGACGTTCTTCCTTGGGCAGTTCGATGCCGCCACCTTCCCATTGCAGATCCTCCTGCGGCAGTTCCTGCAGGAAGCGCGAGGGCTCGCAGCGCACCAGCTCGCCGCCCTTGCGACGGCGCTCGGCGAGGGTGAAGGTGAGGGTCTTCTGGGCGCGGGTGATGCCCACGTACGCCAGGCGACGCTCTTCCTCCACGTTGTCCTCTTCCACCGCCGTGCGATGGGGAAGCAACTGTTCTTCCATGCCCACCAGGAACACGTGCGGGAATTCCAGGCCCTTGGCGGCGTGCAGGGTCATGAGGCGCACGGCGTCGCCGCCCTTCTCCTCGTTGTTGCGATCGAGGATGTCCATGAGGGTCATGCGGTTCACGAGGTCCTGCAGCGTGGGTTCGGCGTGGACCATGCCGTCCTCTTCGGGTTCGGCCATGCGCTTGAGCCAATCCACCAGCTCCCACACGTTGGCCATGCGTCGCTCGGCCTGCTTGAGGTCCTTGCAGGTGTCGTTGAGCCAGGTCTCGTAGTCGATCTCCTTGATGAGATCGCGTACCGCGTCGATGACGTTACCGCGCCTGGCGCGGTCCTCGATGTCCGTGAGCCATTCGGCGAAACGGCGCAGGCGCTCCACGGCGCGATCGTTCAGGTGCTGTTCCAGGCCGAGCTCATGGCAGGCGCCGAACAGACTGGTCTGGCGCATGGCCGCGTAGTGCACCAGCTTCTCCACCGTGGTGGGGCCGATCTCGCGCTTGGGCGTGTTGATGACGCGCAGGAAAGCGGCGTCGTCGTCCGGATTCGCCACCAGGCGCAGGTAGCCCATGATGTCGCGGATCTCCGCATTGGCGAAGAAGGACTGCCCGCCCGAGAGGATGTAGGGGATGCGCTGCTCGCGCAGCGCCTTCTCGAACAGCCGCGACTGGTGGTTACCGCGGTAGAGAATGGCGTAGTCGCTGTAGTCGGTGCGGTGCTTGAAGCGGTGGGTGATGATCTCCGACACCACGCGCTCCGCCTCGTGCTCCTCGTCGCGCACGGTGATGACGCGCAGGGGATCGCCATGGCCCATGGCGCTCCACAGCTTCTTTTCGAACACGTGCGGATTGTTGGCGATGAGATGGTTCGCGGCCTTGAGGATGCGCGCCATGGAGCGGTAGTTCTGCTCCAGCTTCACCACCTTCAGGTTGGGGAAGTCGTTCTTGAGCAGCGCCAGGTTCTCGGGCTGGGCACCGCGCCAGGCGTAGATGGACTGATCGTCGTCGCCCACCACCGTGAGCGCGCCACGCACGCCCACCAGCATGCGCACCAGCTGGTACTGGGTGGCGTTGGTGTCCTGGTATTCGTCTACCAGCAGATAGCGGATCTGGTTCTGCCAGCGTTCCAGCGCCTCCGGGTGTTCACGGAACAACACCACCGGCAGCATGATGAGGTCGTCGAAGTCCACCGCGTTGTAGGCGCGCAGGTGGCGGTTGTATTCCTCGTATACCTTGGCCGCCGCGTGTTCCTGCGGGTCGGCGGCGTTCATGGCCGCCTCGGCCGGCCCGATGAAGCCGTTCTTCCAGCGCGAGACGCGCCATTGCACCTGCTCGGCCAGATCGTCCGCGCCGGCGTCTCGACGCAGCAGCTCACGCAGCAGGCCGGCGCTGTCCTGGCTGTCGAAAATGGAAAAGCCGCTCTTGAGGCCGGCAAGCTTCAGCTCGCGCCTGAGGATGTCGAGCCCGAGGGTGTGGAAGGTGGACACGCGCAGGCCGCGCGACTCCTTGCCCTGCATGAGCTTGCCCACACGCTCCTTCATCTCGCGCGCCGCCTTGTTGGTGAAGGTGACGGCGGCGATGTTGCGGGACGCGATGCCGCACTGCTGGATCAGGAAGGCGATCTTCTGGGTGATGACGCGTGTCTTGCCGCTGCCCGCACCGGCGAGCACGAGCAAAGGGCCGTCGATGTAACGCACGGCTTCTTTCTGGCGGGGATTCAGATCGGACATGGGGCAGGTGTGTCGCAGGGCGCGCCATTTTACCCCAGGCGCCGCCCCGGCGCGGGACGGCGTCGGACCGCAGGATCAAGGTGTTGTGTAATCAATGAGTTGCGCCGGAGGCAGCGCGCGGCATCCGCAGAGGCGACGCTTCAGCCCTTGCGGTAGCCGATGGCCTCGGCCACATGGGCTGCCGCTATGCGCTCGGCGCCCGCCAGATCGGCGATGGTGCGCGCCACCTTGAGGATGCGGTCGTGACTGCGTGCCGACAGGCCCAGGCGCGCGACCGCCTGCTCCAGCAGGGCGGCGGCCTCGGGCGGCAGGTGGCAGTGGCGGGCGATGTGGGCCGGACCCAGCCGCGCGTTGGGCCGGCCCGCACGCGCGAGCTGCCGCTCCCGCGCGGCCGCCACCCGCGCGCGCACGGCGCTGCTCGGTTCCCCCGGCTGGGCCGCCCGCAGGGCCTCGGGCGGGAGACTGGGCACCTCGATACGCAGATCGATGCGGTCCAGCAGCGGCCCCGAGATGCGCGCGCGGTAGCGCAGCACCTGTTCCTCGGTACAGCGGCAGCGGCCGCTGGCATGGCCGAGGTAACCGCAGGGGCAGGGATTCATCGCGGCGATGAGCTGGAAGTGCGCGGGAAACCGGGCCTGGCGCGCCGCCCGCGAGATGGTGATGTGGCCCGATTCCAGGGGCTCGCGCAGGACCTCCAGCACGCGACGGTCGAACTCAGGCAGCTCGTCCAGGAACAGCACGCCGTTGTGGGCCAGGGAGATCTCCCCCGGGCGCGGGTGCGAGCCGCCGCCCACCAGGGCCACCGCCGAAGCCGTGTGGTGCGGGGCGCGGAAGGGACGCACGCCCCAGTGCGCCGGGGAAAAACCCTGGTCGCTGATGGAGGCGACCGCAGCGCTTTCCACAGCCTCCTCTTCGCTCATGGGCGGCAGCAGGCCGGGCAGGCGGCTGGCCAGCATGGTCTTGCCCGTGCCCGGGGGACCCACCATCAGCAGCGAATGTCCGCCCGCCGCCGCAATTTCGAGGGCACGCCGCGCGTGGTGCTGGCCGCGCACGTCGGCGAGGTCCAGCGGCGGATCGGCGAGGGGCGGGCGTTCCGCGCGGGCCAGGGGAAGGGGCGCGCGACCGGCGAGGTGGGCGCAGGTGTCGAGCAGGTGCGCCGCGCCATGCACACGCGCACCGCTCACCAACGCCGCCTCGGCGGCATTGTCCACGGGCAGCAGCACCGCGCGGCCGGCGCGATGGGCGGCGAGGGCGAAGGGCAGGGCGCCGCGCAGGGGGCGCAGGGCGCCGGTGAGCGCCAGTTCGCCGCCGAACTCACAATGCTCCAGCGCCTGGCGCGGGATCTGTCCAGAGGCGGCGAGGATGCCAAGGGCGATGGGGAGATCGAAACGCCCGCCTTCCTTGGGCAGATCGGCGGGGGCGAGGTTGACGGTGATGCGCCGGGCGGGAAACTCGAAGTTGCCGTTGACCAGGGCGCTGCGCACCCGGTCCTTGCTTTCCTTCACCGCCGCCTCGGGCAGTCCCACGATGTTGAGCGCCGGCAGGCCGTTGGCGAGATGCACCTCCACCGTGACCTCCGGTGCGTCGATGCCTGCCTGGGCGCGGCTGTAGACGATGGCGAGCGACACGCTGCTTCCTTCCCTGGATGGCGAGACCATACCGCAATCACCCAGCGCTTGAAAACGGGCTGGCAATTCCCGCCCCAGCGGCCATCCTTGTTCCTGCTAGGGAGACGTCACGGAGACTCAGCCATGGAAGGCAAGGATTTCATCCCGTCGCGCCGGGATACACGGCGGCTGGTCGAGGGCCTGCTGCTGCTGGAAGCCGTGCTGGTTCTGCTGTATTTGGTGGAGCGGGCACTGGGCAGCCCGTTCTGGTTCTTTCAGCGCCTGCTCGATCTGAACGGCGAGCTCAGCGTCGCCGCATGGTTCTCTTCGATGCAGTTGTTCGCCGTCGGGCTCGTGCTGCTGCTGAAGGCATGGCGTCCCGGTGGGTTGGCGCCCGTCGGGCGATGGCTGCTTTACGTCGCAGGCTTCGCCTTCGTATTCCTGTCCGCCGACGAGGCCCTGGCCATCCATGAATCGATCACCAACGGGCTCGCCCGTTTCGAGTGGTCGCCCCATTTCAAGAATGGCCATGGCCGCTGGATCCCGGTGTATCTGGCGGCCGTGGTTGCCTTCGCTATCGTTTCCCTGCCCCGACTCCTTTTCGTTTGGAGAAATTTCCGCGCGCCCTTCCTGCTGTGCCTGGGAGGCTTCGTGGTTTTCGTGGCCGGCGCCGTGGGCGCGGAAGTGATCGGCTACGACATGATCGGCGCCGCGTCACCGCTGGCGCTGACGGTGGAGGTGGCCTGCGAGGAATGGATGGAGATGGCGGGCATCACCCTGGTGCTGGCGGGCGCGCTGGGTCTGCTGCGCGAGGACCGCGAGCCCGTCTTTGCATCGGTTGCGGAGCGCCTACGCGCGCTGCCCTGATGCGGTGGCCCGCGGAAGCGCGATTCCGTCGGGCCCTGCAACCTATTCCTTGGAGGCGAGAAGGTTTTCCAGCTCGGCGACCTGCTTCTCCAGTTCGATCAGCTTGGCGCGGGTGTGTTCGAGGACGCGCGTCTGGATCTCGAACTCCTCGCGGGTGACGAGGTCGAGGCGCGAAAACGTCGAGTGCAGCATGGCGCGCACGTTCTTCTGCACGTCGCGCTGCAATTCACGCGCACCCGGCGGCAGGCTGTCGGCGATGCGGCGTGACAGATCGTCAATGAAGCCCAGGTTCATTCCGGTTTCTCCCCTTGGTGATGGTGTGAGTCTAGGTTAAACGCCCTCGCCTCGCAGCGCACTAGGAACGTGCGCCTTCCTCCCGCGTACTTCCAAAAAGGTGCACCCGAGCGGGCCTCGCGCGCCGGGCACACCGCCGAAAACGCCGTAATTTCCAGCACTTTCGCGTCCTGGCACACCCCGTGCAGATGCTCCCGTGGACACACCCCTGGCATTTCCTGGTTGAGGAGCACACAACAATGAGCACTATCGTCAAGACCCTGGCCCTCTCTTTCCTCGCCGCGGGCGCGCTCGCCGGCGGCATAGCCCATGCAGAAGCGACGGGCAACGTGGGCGTCACCAGCAACTACATCTGGCGCGGCATGCCGCAGTCGGGCGACGACGCCGCCATTTCGGGCGGCCTCGATTACGCGCACGCGTCGGGCCTGTACGCGGGCACCTGGACCTCCAGCATCGGCGGCGGATCCCAGTACGAACTGGATCTGTATGCCGGCTTCGCCGGCGAGGTTTCCGGCTTCAGCTACGACGTGGGCGCAATCAACTACATGTACCCGCTCGACGAGGATGCGGAACTCGATTTCACCGAAGTGTACGGCTCCATCGGCTTCGGCCCGGTGACCGCCTCCGTCGCCTACACCATCAGCAAGGAAGCCGACGTCGACGACGAAAACGATCTCTATCTGAGTGTCGCTGCCAACTTCGACCTCAAGGAAGACCTCACGCTCGGCCTGCTGGTGGGCAGCTACGACCTGGAGGACGACGCCGCCGAGGACATCACCCACTACCAGGTGAGCCTCACCAAGTCGCTTGCCGGCGTGGGCGACTTCACCTTCGCCGTGGACAAGGCCAGCGATTACGCGGATGGCACCACGGTGGACGAAGACCCGCGCGTGTCGGTGTCCTTCTCGAAGTCCTTCGATCTCTGAGTATGCACCGCGGCCCGCCCGCGCGGGCGGGCCCCTACCTGAGGAGGGAACAAACATGAAGCTGATTACCGCCATCATCAAGCCGTTCAAGCTCGATGACGTGCGTGAGGCGCTGTCCGACGTGGGCGTACAGGGCATCACCGTCACCGAAGTGAAGGGCTTCGGACGTCAGAAGGGACACACCGAGTTGTATCGCGGCGCCGAGTACGTCGTGGACTTCCTGCCCAAGGTCAAGGTCGAGGCCGCCGTGCCACGGAATCTGGTCGATCGCGCGGTGGAAGCCATCGGCAAGGCCGCCAACACCGGGAAGATCGGTGACGGCAAGATCTTCGTCTTCGATCTCGAGCAGGTCGTGCGCATCCGCACCGGCGAGACCGGACCGGAAGCGCTGTAACGCGCGAGGAGAGCCAACATGGAACAGATCATCGAAGTGAAGTACGCGCTCGACACGTTCTATTTCCTGGTGTCAGGCGCGCTGGTCATGTGGATGGCGGCGGGCTTCGCCATGCTCGAAGCGGGCATGGTGCGCGCCAAGAACACCGCCGAGATCCTCACCAAGAACGTCGTGCTCTACGCGGTGGCGAGCATCATGTACATGCTGGTGGGCTACAACATCATGTACGGCGACGGCATCAGCTCCGTCATTCCGGCCATCAGTTTCCTGCTGGGCGAGGAGAACACCGTGGAAGCGGTGCTCGCCGGCGGCGACGATGCGCCGTACTACGCGAACATGGCCGACTTCTTCTTCCAGGTCGTATTCGCCGCCACCTGCATGTCCATCGTCTCGGGCGCCGTGGCCGAGCGCATGCGGCTGTGGGCCTTCCTCGCCTTCGCTGTGGTCATGACCGGTTTCATCTACCCGGTGCAGGGCTTCTGGAAGTGGGGCGGCGGCTTCCTCGACGAGATGGGCTTCACGGACTTCGCCGGCTCGGGCGTCGTGCATCTCGCGGGTGCTACTGCCGCCATCGCGGGCGTGCTCCTGCTGGGCCCGCGCAAGGGCAAGTACGGTCCCAACGGTGAAATCAACGCCATTCCCGGCGCCAACCTGCCGCTCGCCACCCTCGGGACCATGATCCTGTGGCTGGGCTGGTTCGGCTTCAACGGCGGATCCGAGCTCAAGCTGTCCGACGTGGGCGAGGCCAATGCCGTCGCCATGGTGTTCGTGAACACCAACATGGCGGCGGCCGGCGGCGTGGTGGCGGCGCTCGTCACCGCGCGCCTGCTGTTCGGCAAGGCCGATCTCACCATGGCGCTCAACGGCGCCCTCGCGGGTCTGGTGGCCATCACCGCCGAACCGCTCGCTCCGGCGGTATTGACGGCAACCCTGGTCGGCGCGGTGGGCGGCGTGCTGGTGGTGTTCTCCATCGTCACTTTGGACAAGCTGAAGATCGACGACCCGGTGGGTGCCATCTCGGTGCACGGCGTAGTGGGCATCTGGGGCCTCATGGCCGTGACCATCAGCAACGCCGAGGCCAGCCTGTTCACGCAGTTCGTCGGCGCCGCGGTGATCTTCGCCTGGGTGTTCGTGGCCAGCATGGCGGTCTGGGCCATCCTGCGCGCGGTCATGGGCATCCGCGTGAGCGACGAGGAAGAATACGCGGGCGTGGATCTGACCGAGTGCGGCCTGGAGGCCTATCCGGAATTCACCAGCAAATAGATTCGCTAAGACAGGAACCACGGAGGCCACGGAGGGGGAGAAGACCGTTCATGGTCTTCCGGGAACTACGCAACGGCTGGAACTTCCTTTCGTGTCCCTCCGTGGTTTCCATTGCCCAACGATGCCTGGCCAAAGCCAGGACGTCATTCCCGCCCAAGCCGGGACTCCAACGAGGCTCCGGTTCCTCAAAGTCCCTTGTGCGTGCCGTCGCAGAAGGGTGCACCGGCGCTGCGTTTGCAGCCACACAGGCCATATTCCTTCTTCTCGCTCACGGTGAACTTCGTGGGGGCGAGGCCGGTGCCCTTGTGGGAGCCGTCGCAGAACGGCTGGCTGGCGCTACGGCCGCAGGTGCAATACCAGTAATCGCCGGGCTCCAGCTCCACCACGAACGGGCCCTTCTTTGCTACGACGGCTTCCGACATGTCGTTCTCCTCCCCGGGGACACGGCGAACACCTTAGAGAACACTCGGGGAGCCGGCAAGCCGCCATGGGCCCGGCGCACACCGCGGGCACGGCTTTGGACTATCATCCACGTCTGTCTTGCCATTGCCTTCCGCTCACGCCATGACCCAGGATTCGTCTACCGGCCAGACCATGCTCGATTTCCTTGCGCGCCAGATCCCCGCCAGCGCCGACTACCCGTTGTTGGTGGGTCTCGGTGTGCTCGTCCTGCTGGCGGGCTTCTCCCTGGGTCTGTTGCCGCTGGCGCGGCGTTATCTCGTGAGCGCGCTGCACCGGATCATCCACTCCAGTCAGTCGCACTGGGGCGGGAAGCTGGTGGAAGCCGGCGTATTCCAGCGCGGGAGCTGGCTGGTACCGCTGCTGGTGTTCCATCAGGGGCTGAGGATCGTGCCCGCCATCCCCGCCGAGGCCATCGAATTCTTCGCGCGGCTGACGCTGGCCCTCCTCGCCCTGGTGGTGGTGCGCACCTTCTCGGCCGTGCTCAAGGCGGCCAATCTCATCTACGCCAGCTACCCGATGGCGCGTAACCGCCCCATCAACAACTACCTGCAACTCCTCAACATCGTCGCGCACTCCTTCGCGGCCATCGTCATGGTGGCGGTGCTCATGGATCAGTCGCCGTGGCTGTTCGTGAGCGGCCTGGGCGCGGCCATGGCCATCATCCTGCTGGTGTTCCGCGATACGCTACTGTCGCTGGTGGCAGGCATCCAGCTCACCACCAACAATCTGATCCAGATCGACGACTGGATCGAGATGCCCCAGTTCGGCGCCGACGGCGACGTGGTGGACATTTCGTTGCATGCCATCCGGGTGCGCAACTGGGACAAGACCATCACCGTCATTCCCACCCACAAATTCCTCGACAACGCCTTCAAGAACTGGCGCGGCATGAGGGAATCGGGAGGGCGCCGCATCAAGCGTGCGTTCAATGTGGACATGTCCAGCATCCGCTTCCTCACGGAAGAGGAGATCGAGTGGTTCGGGCGCTTCGCGCTGCTGCATGACTACATCGAACGCAAGAAAAAGGAGCTGGAGGAGCACAACCGCATCCACGGGGGCGATGGCCGTTTCATCGCCAATGCGCGCCGGCTCACCAACATCGGCACCTTGCGCGCCTACATCGTCGCCTACCTGCGCCAGCATCCGAAGCTGCGCCAGGACATGTTGCTCATCGTGCGCCAGCTGGAGCCCACTCCGAAGGGCCTGCCCATCGAGATCTACGCCTTTTCCGCTGACACCAACTGGGTGAACTACGAGGGCATCCAGTCCGACATCTTCGATCACATCCTCGCCATGGTTCCGCAGTTCGGCCTGCATGTGTATCAGGAACCCACCGGACGTGACCTGCGCGCATTGACGGCGCCGTCCGCTGCCATGATCACGGCGCTGCCGGAAGACGGAGAAAACGATCTCCCGTCCCGCCAGGCGGAAGCGCGCCGGTGAGCGGCTTTTGTCACTGGGAGGGCGATATCCTGGTGCTCAACGTGCTGGGGCGTCCGCGCGCCGCCGAGACACGCATCGGGCGGGTGATCGGCAGCCAACTGGAAATCTTCGTAGCGGAAAAACCCGTGCGCGGGCGGGCGACGGCCCACATGGTGCGTTTCCTCGCCGGCGAATTCCAGGTGGACGAGGACGCCATCGAGGTGGTGTTCGGCGTCTACAACGTGAACAAGCAGTTGCGCATCACCGCGCCGCGGCGCCTGCCCGCGGTCATTCCTCCTCCGGAATGATTCAGCGTTTGCCGCCGGGCGGCGCTGCGATGCGCACGATGGCGCCGTTTTTTTCGTCGGTGAGCGCGTAGACGGCGCCGTCGGGACCCTGCACCACGTCACGCACGCGCGCGCCCAGCGGGATGCGCTCCACCTCGCGCGCGCTTTTGCCGTCCTGCTTCAGGCGCACCACGGCCCTGGCCACGAGGCCGCCCACCAGCAGATCGCCCTTCCAGGCCGGTAACAGATCCGCGGTGTAGAAACACATGCCTGAAGGCGCAATGACCGGCGTCCACTGGAAGATGGACTGGGCGAGGTCGGGCCGCGTGTCCGGGTCGGGGATGTTGCGCAGGTTGTAATGGCGACCCCAGCTCACCAGCGGCCAACCGTAGTTGCGCCCCGCTTCCACGATGTTGAGCTCGTCGCCGCCGCGGGGCCCGTGTTCGATGGCCCACAGCGCACCCGTCCGGGGATGGATGGCGGCGGCCTGCACGTTGCGATGGCCGTAGGACCAGATGGCCGGCGGCACGCCCTTGCGGCCCACGAAGGGGTTGTCCGGCGGAATGCCGCCGTCGGGTCGGACGCGCACGATCTTGCCGAGGGTGTTGGACAGGTCCTGCGCCGGATCGAACTGGAAGCGCTCGCCCAGGGTGATGAACAGATTGCCGTCGCGCGCAAAGACGAGGCGCGAACCGAAATGGCTGCCGCCTTCCACCTTGGGTTCCTGCCGGAAGATCACCTGCACGTCTGCGAGGGCGTTGCCTTCCAGGCGCCCGCGCGCAACCGCCGTGGAGGCGCCGCCCGGGCCGGGCTCGGCATAGGAGAGATACACGCGGCGGTTGCCGGCGAAGTCCGGGTCCAGTGCCACGTCCAGCAGGCCGCCCTGCCCGTGGGCGAAGACCTCGGGGACGCCTTTCACCGGCTGCCCGAGCTCGCCTTTGGGTGAAACGATGCGCAGCCTTCCCGGACGTTCCGTTACCAGCATGTGCCCGTCGGGCAGAAAGGCGAGGCCCCACGGGTGTTCGAGGCCGACGGCGACGATATCGAGGCGGATGCGCCCGGAGGTAGTCTCCACCGTGTCGCCCATGAGGCATCCGGACGTGGACAACAGCGCGCTGCATGCGCACAGCACGAGCAAAGACCTGCGCTGCATCGGACCTGGCTCCTGTGATGACCTGCAACGAATTGTAGAGCTACCCCGGCCGATACCCTGTCTCTTAGTCACGCCTTTGCAGGGAGAACAGAGGCCAATAGATTCGTCCCTTCTCCCACCGGGATTTATGCCCCGAACGGGGTAGAAGGACAGGATGAGGGGATCAGGAAACCAACAGCTGCACAGCGTGACCCGAGGTCAGCGCTGGACCTTCTGCGCGTAGGCGCAGAAGCCCGGGCGCGGACCCACCTGCGGGTGGTTGCGGCAGGTGTCCGGGCGGTTTTCATAGACGCTGCAACGGCGCGTGTCGCGCTCGAGGAAAATGCAGTCGCCGTTGGCAAGCCGCGCCAGGGTGAATATCCCGCTCCTCGCGTTGTAGCGTTCGACGATGCCTTCCTTCGTGAGCCGGCGTGCCACGGACCTGGGCTCCTCCGCCTCGAAGGCGTCCACCAGGCCCAACCGCAGCAGGTCGCTCATGCGTACCTCCGTGGGCATGGTGCAGCAACTGGCGCGGCAGTCCCGACACATGCCGTTGCGATATCTCACCCAGGTTTCCAGGCGATCCAGATCGGCGGCGTAGGCGTTGGCGATTTTCATGGGCGTGTGTGCGGGACGTGGGGCGCCGATCTTGCCCCAGCGCCGACGCGCGGGAAAGCGGTCTCAGGAAGGGTCTACCAGTCGATAGGCTCGCCGTCGCGGAAGAAGCCGCCGTTGGGGCCGTTATCGGACAGGGTGGCGGCCCAGACGATGCCGCGCGCGCCGTAGGCCACGCTGCGATCCGCGTCGGGACCGCCCAGGTCGGTGCGGGTCCAGCCCGGACACACGGAATTGACCTTCACGTTGCGCGCCGCCTCGGCGGCGAACACGCGCGTGACCGCGTTGAGCGCCGTCTTGGAGATGCGATAGGCGGGCCAGCCGCCGTCCATGTCCGTGAGTGCGCCCAGCCCCGAGGAGACGTTGACCACACGGCCGTAACCGGCGCGGTTCATGTGCGGCAGCACCGCCTGGGTGAGGCGGTAGGCGCCCAGGGTGTTGGTCTCGAAGGCGGCGAGCACCAGGCGCGCGGGCGTGTCGAATACGCTCTGCTCTTCGCCGAAGCCCTTGCTGAAGGCCTGCCCGGCGTTGTTTACCAGCACGTCGATGCGGCCGTGGCGTTTCATCGTCTGCCGCACGAACTCACGGATGTTGGGTTCGTCGGTGACATCGAGCAGGGCGGCCTCGGTATGGGCGAGGCCTTTCTGCTGCAGGGCCTTGACCGCCGCCTGCACCCTGCGGATGCGCCGGCCCGTGACGATCACGTGATAGCCGGCGCGCGCCAGCTGCCGGCTGGTTTCGAAGCCGAGGCCCCGGTTGGCACCGGTCACCACGGCGATGCGCCGCTCCGTCGGACTCTCGTTGACCATGAATCTCACTCCGCCCTGTCGTCCCGGATGAAGCGTAGCCACAAAGGCCGGCGTGCGTCTGCCTGATTGCTAGGCGCGCGGCCGGTGGCCGCAATGCCCAGGCAGGAATCGGATAGACTGCGCCTTTCCCGACGCACATAACCCATGGAATGCCGACCCGGGTGCGGTGCCTGCTGTATCGCGCCTTCCATTTCCTCTCCTCTGCCCGCCATGCCGCACGGCAAGCCCGCGGGCGTTCCCTGCGCCCATCTGGACGCAGACCTGCGTTGCGCGATCTTCGGCACATCGGCGCGGCCGGAGGTTTGCGCCAGCCTCGCGCCGAGCGCGGAGATGTGCGGCGACACCCGCGCGCATGCGCTGGCGTTCCTCGCCGAACTCGAACAACTCACGCGCCCGCGTTGAGTGGTGAAGCCGCTCCCCTACATCACGGGCAGGGGGAGCTTGGCGAACATGGCATCCACCTCCTCCTGCGAACGGGCATTCATGGCCGCGTCCACCCGGTCCCGGGTGAGATGGGGCGCGAGCAGCAGGAGGAAGTCGTAGGTGAAACGCCGCAGGAACGTGTGACGGCGCAGCGCGAGGCGGGTGGTGCTGGTGGGAAACAGGTGGCGCGCGTCCAGCGCCACCAGCGAACTGTCGGTCTCCGGGTCTATGGCCATGTTGGCCACCACGCCCACCCCCAGGCCGAGCTTCACGTAGCACTTGATCACGTCGGCATCGGCGGCGGTGAAGACCACGTTGGGGCGCAGGTGCCGGGCTTCGAAGGCGCGGTCCAGCTGTGAGCGGCCGGTGAAGCCCGAGACGTAGGTGATGATGGGATAGCCCACCAGCGCCTCCAGGGTGAGCGGCGCACCCGCGCGGGCGAGGTCATGGCCCTGCGGCACCACCACGCTGCGGTTCCACTGGTAGAGGGGGAGCATCACCAGGTCCTCGTAGCTGTCCAGCGACTCGGTGGCGATGGCGACGTCCACCTGGCCCTGGGCCGCCATCTGGCCGATCTGCTGGGGCGTGCCCTGGTGCATCTGCAAGCGGACCTCAGGGTAGCGGCGCATGAACTCGGCGATGCGCAGCGGGAGCCAGTAGCGCGCCTGGGTATGCGTGGTGGCGACTGCAAACGTGCCGCGCTTTTCGTCCCGGTATTCCTGCGCCGCGCGCTTGATGTTGTTCGCTTCCTGGAGGATATGGCCGGCCATTTCGACGATGGTCCGGCCCGCGGGGGTGATGTGGGTCAGGTGCTTGCCGCTGCGCGCGAAGATCTGCACGCCGAGTTCATCCTCCAGCAGCCGGATCTGCTTGCTGACGCCCGGTTGCGAGGTGAACAGGCTCTCGGCCGTCGCGGAGATGTTCAGCCCGTGCTGGGCCACCTCCCAGACGTAGCGCAGCTGTTGCAGCTTCATGGCGTTTGCGTCGAGAACGGTCCCTGTTTAGAACCATATCGCATTGCGCGCGCTTTGCCTGATCCGTGAATCAACGGGAGGTGCGAATCAGTGCCTTCCCGGAGGAAGCGAGGCGTTGGCCTCCTGCAGGAGCGCGCCGGTCATGCGGTCGGCTCCTGCAGGGGCCAGGGGAGAATCAGACGCAGCCGGTGGGCTTGGGCAGCCCGCCGATGCGGCAGGCCTGCTTGGCCGGGCCGTAGGGGAACAGGCTGTAGAGGTACTTGCTGTCGCCCTTCTCGGGCCCGTATTCCTTGGAGAAGGACTTGGTCAGCTGGCGCATGTTGGGCACCGTCCCGGTGTTCTGATAGCCGTCGCGCAGGAAGTTGATGACTTCCCAGTGCGACGGCGTCAGCTCCAGGCCTTCCTTGCGGGCGAGCGCCTCGGCCAGTTCTTCCGACCAGTCGCTCAGCTCGGCGAGATAGCCCTCGGCATCGGTCTTGATGGTCCTGCCATTGATTTCGAATTCCACGGAAGCCCCCTTGAAGTGGACATTGGTCAAAGTTCTTGAGTGCTTTTCTCAAGAATTAGACCAATGGTATTGGTCAGGTATTTCCGTGTCAAGGAAGCCGGATCAGCCGGTGAGCCCCCGCAGTCCCGTGGCCAGGTCGGGGTATTGCAGTACCACCCCCAGTTCCTCGCGCATGCGGCGGTTGTCGAGGCGGCGCGATTCCGCCAGGTAGGAGAGCATGGCCGGGCTCAACACCGCCTCGGCCTCGGCGAGGGACACCGTGGGCGGGCGGGGCAGGCCCAGGGTGTCGGCCACGGCGAAGAAGTAGTCGGTCATGGTGCTGTCCTGGCCGTCGCTCACGTTGTACACCGCATCGGCCCGGCCGCGCTCGGCAGCGGCGACGCACACCGCGGCCAGGTCGTCCGCGTGGATGCGGTTGCTCGGGCGGGCTTCCTCGGGGCGCAGCACGGGCAGGCCCTCGCGCAGGCGCTCCACCGGCAGGCGCCCCGGGCCGTAGATTCCGCCCACCCGCAGCACGACCACGGGCACCCCGTGGGCGCGGCCGTAGGCGCGCAGGCGCTCCTCGGCGGCAAGCCGACGCCGCGCCCGCGCGGTGCGCGGCGCCACGGGGGCCGTCTCGTCCACCAGTGCACCGCCGCAATCGCCGTAGACACCGCTGGTGCTAATGTAAACAATCCGCGCAGGACGGCCGGCAAGGGCCAGGGCGTCGACGAAGGCATCCACGCGCGGATCCCCTTCGCCCGTAGGGGGCGGCGGCGCGAAGTAGTAAACCAGCTGGCCTTCCAGGCGCAGGCCGCGCAAGGACACCGGCAGGTCCAGATTGCCCGCCACGGCGATGATGCCGGCCGCGCGCAGGCACAGAACGCCCGCCCCGGAGCGGGCCAGCGCCGTGACCGGTACGCCCCTGGCGCGCCACAGGCGCGCGACGCGCAGGCCGATGTCGCCGCATCCGGCGATGAAGACGCTGTCCAAGGGTTCAAGTCTCCCGGAGGTTGGCGGATAATTCAGAGCTCTCTTGTCAGCAATTATGCTGCGAGTCCACAAGGAATAACTACATGTCTTTTACCGTGCGTATCAAGCCCAGCGGCCATAGCTTCGTGGTCGAGCCCGGCGAGACGGTGCTCGATGCCGCGCTGCGCCAGGGCTTCGCCTTCCCGTACGGCTGCCGCAACGGCTGCTGCGGCGCCTGCACCGGAAAGGTGCTCTCCGGTGACATCGACTACGGGAACGAGGAACCCATGGCACTCACCGATGAAGACCAGCGCCAGGGCAAGGCCCTGTTCTGCATCGCCCACGCCGCCGGCGACCTCGTGATCGAGGTCAGGGAGGTCGGCGTCGACAAGGAGATCCCGGTGCGTGTTCTTCCGGCCAAGATCCACCGCCTGGAGCGCCTCAACGACGAGGTGATGGAGCTGTGGCTCAAGCTGCCCGACGGCGAGCGCTTGCAGTTCCTTGCCGGCCAGTACGTGGACTTCGTGCTCAAGGACGGCCGTCATCGCGCCTTCTCCATCGCCAACGCGCCGCACGACGACGAGTTCCTGAAGTTCCATATCCGCCGTATCCGCGGCGGCCACTTCACCGATCGCCTGTTCTCCGACATGCGCGAGAAGGACGTGCTGCGCATCGAAGGCCCCAAGGGCAGCTTCTACATGCGCGAGGACGATCGGCCGATCATCTTCCTCGCCACGGGAACGGGCTTCGGACCGGTGAAGGCCATCATCGAGCACGCCATCGCCGAGGGGCACATCGTGCCCATGTACCTCTACTGGGGTGCGCGTCACCGCGGCGACCTCTACATGGACGCCCTGGCGCGCCAGTGGGCGGCGGAGTACGAGAACATCCACTACATCCCCGTGCTCTCCCGGCCCACGGAAGAGGACGACTGGACCGGGCGCACCGGCTACGTGCAGGACGCGGCCGCCGCCGACTTCGACGACCTGTCCGGTTTCGACGTCTACGCCTGCGGCCACCCCCAGATGGTCTTCGCCGCCAAGACCGTCCTCACGGCCAAAGGCCTCGACCCGGAGCGCTGCTTCTCCGATGCCTTCTCCTGGGCGAAGGACTGAAGAGAAAGCATTAACCACCGGGGACACGGGGGAACACGGGGGGAAATCCATCTCTCCTGTGGGCGATCTCGGGTCGCTATGTGCGGATTGGCAGCGATGCCGCGCCACTGATCTGATTTCGCCCCGTGTCCCCGTGTCCCCGTGGTTGATCTTCCCGTTCCCGCGCTGAGCCCGCCGGGTTACTACCTTTACCCGGATGAAGGTTCTCACCCTCAATTCCGGGAGCTCGTCGCTCAAGTTCAAGCTGTTCGACGCCGACGGCCTGGCGCTGCTCGCCAGCGGTCTGGCGGAGCGCCTGAACTCGCCCCACAACCGGCTGGTGCAGCGCTGGCGTGACCCGCAGGGGCGCTGGCAGGAGCACGTGCGCGAGGGCGACACGGAGACCCATGCCGACGCCCTGGAATACGCCTTCGCCGACCTGGCCACGGCCGGGGTGCTGCCCGATCGCCGCGCCCTCGCGGTGATCGGTCATCGCGTGGTGCACGGCGGCGAGCACTTCACCGCACCCACCCTGGTGGACGGCGCCAGCCTGGCCCAGATCCGCGCCGTCGAGCATCTCGCGCCCCTGCACAACCCGGCCAACGTGCTCGGCATCGACGTGGCGCGCCGCCTGTTCCCGCGCGTGCCCCAGGTGGCCGTGTTCGACACGGCCTTCCACCACACCCTGCCGGACCACGTGCGCCACTACGCCCTGCCGCTCTCCCTGTACGAGGACTTCCACGTGCGGCGCTACGGCTTCCACGGGATTTCCCTGCAACACGTGACGCGCCGCGCTGCCGCGTTCATGGAGCGGCCGCTGGCCAGCCTCAATCTCATTGTCATGCACCTGGGCAACGGCGCCAGCATCACCGCCGTGGCGGGCGGGCGCAGCGTGGAGACCTCCATGGGCATGACGCCGCTGGAGGGCTTGATGATGGGCACGCGCAGCGGCGATCTGGATCCCGCCGTGCACTTCCACCTGTTGCGTTACACCCGGCGCACGCCCGAACAGGTGGAGGACCTCCTTTATCACGGCAGCGGGCTCAAGGGCGTGTGCGGCCACAGCGACATGCGCGAGATCCATGCCCGCATCGCGGCCGGTGACGGCGCGGCCGCGCTGGCGCTCGACATGTTCTGCCACCGCCTGAAGAAGTACGTGGGCGCCTATGCAGCCGTGCTCGGCCGCGTGGACGGGGTGGTGTTCACCGCAGGCATCGGCGAGCACGATGCCGAGGTGCGCGCGCGCAGCCTCGCCGGGCTGGAGCTCTTCGGCATCGTCCTGGACGAAGCGCGCAACCGCGCCCGGCGCGAAGACGCCGTCGCCATCCACGCGCCGTCGAGTGCCAGCCAGATCTGGGTGATTCCCACCGACGAGGAACACGAAATCGCGCGCTGTGCGCTGGAGCGCATCGGCGCCACGGCAAACCGAGGAGTGACGCCATGAATGACGTGAACCGCGAAATCCGGCCGGAGGCCGCGCCCCTGGATGCGAAGGAACTGGAACAGATGCAGGCCTGGTGGCGCGCCGCCAACTACCTCTCGGTAGGCCAGATCTACCTGCTCGACAATCCGCTGCTCGATAAGCCGCTCACCCTGGAACACGTCAAGCCGCGCCTGCTGGGCCACTGGGGCACCACGCCCGGGCTCAACTTCATCTACGTCCACCTGAACCGCGCCATCCGCCTGCGCGATCTCAACATGATCTACGTGTGCGGCCCGGGCCACGGCGGGCCGGCCATGGTGGCGAACGCTTGGCTGGAGGGGACCTACAGCGAGGTGTACCCGGACGTCACCATGGACAAGTACGGCATGCAGCGCCTGTTCAAGCAGTTCTCCTTCCCCGGTGGCATTCCGAGCCACGTGGCGCCGGAGACGCCGGGATCGATCCATGAAGGCGGCGAACTGGGCTATGCGCTTTCGCACGCCTTCGGCGCGGCCTTCGACAACCCCGACCTCATCGTCGCCTGCATCGTCGGCGACGGTGAGGCGGAGACTGGTCCGCTGGCCACCTCCTGGCACTCCAACAAGTTCCTCAATCCGGTGACCGACGGCGCCGTGCTGCCCATCCTGCACCTCAACGGCTACAAGATCGCCAACCCCGCCATCCTCGCGCGCATTCCCCACGACGAACTGAACGCCCTGCTGTGGGGCTACGGCTGGGAGCCGTATTACGTGGAAGGCAGCGATCCCACGGTCATGCACCAGGCCTTCGCCGCTACCCTGGACCGCGCCCTGGATCGCATCCACACCATCCAGCAGGCGGCGCGCCGGGGCGACACGGGCGCCGCGCGCCCGCGCTGGCCCATGATCGTGCTGAGGAGCCCGAAGGGCTGGACCGGGCCGGCGACGGTGGACGGCAAGAAGACCGAGGACTTCTGGCGCTCCCACCAGGTCCCGTTCACCGGGCTGCAGAGCAACCCGCGCTATCTGGATCTGCTCAGGGAGTGGATGCTGAGCTACGGCCCCGACGAACTGTTTGACGAGGAAGGGCGCCCGCTGCCGCACATCACCGGGATCGCGCCGCGCGGTCACCGGCGCATGTCGGCCAACCCGCATGCCAACGGCGGCGTCCTGCTCAAGGCGCTGCGCCTGCCCGATTTCCGCGATTACGCCGTACGCGTGGAGCGCCCCGGCAACACCGTCGCCGAGGCCACGCGCACCATGGGCATGTTCCTGCGCGACGTCATGCGCCGCAACGCCGACCAGCGCAACTTCCGTCTGTTCGGGCCCGACGAGACCGCCTCGAACCGCCTCGACCCGGTGTTCGAGGTGACCGATAGCACCTGGGTGGCAGAGACGTTGCCCTATGACGAGCACCTCTCGCCCGACGGCCGCGTCATGGAGATCCTGTCAGAGCACACCTGCCAGGGCTGGCTGGAGGGCTATCTGCTGACCGGACGGCACGGCGTGTTTTCGTGCTACGAGGCCTTCATCCACATCGTGGACTCCATGTTCAACCAGCACGCCAAATGGCTGAAGGTGACCCGCCAGATCCCCTGGCGCCGGCCCATCGCCTCGCTCACCTATCTGCTCACCTCGCACGTGTGGCGTCAGGACCACAACGGTTTCTCCCATCAGGACCCGGGCTTCATCGATCACGTGGTGAACAAGAAATCGGAGGTCATCCGCGTCTATCTGCCGCCCGACGCCAACACGCTGCTGTCGGTGACGGACCATTGCCTGCGTTCCCGCCACTACGTGAACGTCATCGTGGCCGGCAAGCAGCACGCATTGCAGTACCTGGACATGGATGCGGCGGTGAAGCACACCACGGCGGGCATCGGCATCTGGGAGTGGGCCAGCAACGATCGCGGGGGTGAGCCCGATGTGGTCATGGCCTGCGCCGGCGACATCCCTACGCTGGAAACGCTGGCGGCGGTGGACATCCTGCGCCGCGAGTTCCCGGGACTGAAGGTGCGCGTGGTGAACATCGTCGACCTCATGCGCCTGCAACCGCCGTCGGAACATCCCCACGGCCTCAGCGACAGCGATTTCGACAACATGTTCACCAAGGACAAGCCCATCATCATGGCCTACCACGGCTATCCGTGGCTCATCCATCGGCTGACCTACCGGCGCACCAACCACGACAACCTGCACGTGCGCGGCTACAAGGAAGAGGGCACGACTTCGACGCCGTTCGACATGGTGGTGATGAACGACATGGATCGTTACCACCTGGTCATGGACGTCATCGATCGCCTGCCCCAACTGGGCGCCGCGGCGGCCTACACCAAGCAGAAGATGCGCGAGAAGCTGGTGGAACACCGCGAATACACGCGCAAGTACGGCGAGGACATGCCCGAGGTGCGCGACTGGCGCTGGCCTTACTGACCGTCCGAAGAAAAAGCTTGAACCACGGGGAACACGGGGAACACGGGGAACACGGGGCCAAGAAAGGCTGGACATAGTGCGCGTAATGTCCAGCGGGGGCGCGGGGGAAGCTGTCGCGGATCAGGCGACGTAATCTGTGCCTCGAATCCCCCCGTGTCCCCCGTGTCCCCGTGGTTAGTCTTCTTCCCCGATCATCGAAGCGGGGCGGAGGTTCAGGCCTTGGCCCGTGCGGTGGCGGTGTCTTCCACCTTGAAGGCCGTGCAGGCGTCGGTGCCTACCGACAGTTCCAGGCCCTTGCGGAAGTACTCGGTGGCCCTTTCCTGTTCCTTGAACTGGAACAGCAGCACGCCGAGCTCGCGATAGGTCTCCGCGCGCGGCTCCAGGCTCAGGCTCGCCTCCAGGTAGGTGCGCGCCTTGCCCCAAAGCCGGTTCTGCAGGCAGATGCGGCCCAGGGTGAGCAACAGCAGGGCGTTGCGTTCGTGGCGCTTGAGCCAGGCTTCCGCAGTGGCGAGCTGCTGGTTCAGGTCCCTGCCCCGCACCAGGCCGTAGAGGCGCACCAGTTCCGGGTCCCACTGGCGCTTGATGGCGTCGCGCAACAGCTCCTCCGATTCGGGGCCCTGGCCCAGGCAGGCCAGGTTGCGGGCGAAAGCGCCCGTCACCTGGGCGTCGTCGTGCAAGGGCCGCGGCACCGCCTCCCAGGCGGCGCGCAGTTTCGCTACCTGGCCGGTCTTGCCCGCCTCGTCCAGCAGCCGCGCATGGGCGAGGCGCTCCAGCGCGAGCAGTTCGTCCGCAGGGAGCACTTCGCCGCGGCGCAGGTCCGGAATCAGCGCGGCCAGTTCGCGCCAGCTGCCCAGCTTCTCGTAGGTGCGGCTCAGCAGCTCCAGCACATGGGTGTGCTTGGGCGCCAGGCTGCGCAGGTGCACCAGCGTGGCCAGGGCCTGTTCCCACTGGCCCTGGGCCATGCGCACCTCGGCCTGGGTCAGTCCCACCGCCAGTTCGGCGTCGGGCATGGCGCGATGGGCGAGGGAGAGATAGTGGTCGCGGCGCTCGCGGGCGTCCTGCTGCTGCGCGGCGCGGGCGGCAGCCAGGTAGTTGATGACGGGCGCATCGCTGTCGTCGGCCGCGCGCACCAGATCGCGCTCGGCGCGCCGCCAGTTGCCTTCGGCCAGCTGGATCAGGCCGCGCTGGGTGAAACGCCGCGCGCGCATGGCGCGGCGCTGGCGGCGCCATGCGCCCAGGCGGTGCGGTATGCCCCAGGTGTGGGCGAACAGGCGCAGCGCGCCGTAACCGGCGGCGAAGGCGACCACCAGGGTGGCCAGTGCAAAACCCAGCGAGGTCTCGAGCACCCACGGACCGCGCGTGATCAGCACGTAGCCCGGGTCGCGCGCGGCGAGCAGGGCTACGCCCACGGAGGCGATCAGGACCAGGAGAACGGCGGCGAGGAATCTCATGTCTCACCCTCGGCGCGCGGTGGCGTCAACTCACGCACGGTGCGCCGCAGGATGCGCAACGACCCGCCGATGTCGGGCAGCGAGGGGGCGATCTCCGCCTGCCTCAGGCGCGCGAGTCCCTCCAGGAAGGCCTGGCCTTCCGGCGAGGCGACGTTGAAGTATTCGCGCGTCCAGCGTTCCGCCTCTTCGAGGGTGGCGCGGTAGACCGCCGGGTCGCGCTGCAACAGGGCGAGACGGGCCGACTCCAGTTTCAGGGTGAGGTTCTGTTGCAGGTAATAGCGCTGCTCGGGCGGCAGCAGCGGCTGCACGGGCTGGTCGCGGCGGCGCACCGTGACCAGGCCCTTGATGTCTTGCCACATGGCCGCGACCAGGTCGCGCCAGCCCTCCACCGGGGCGGCTTGCGCGGCCTGGGCCGGGGCCGGGCCGGCGGGCCGGCTGGTCAGCTCCGCCGAAAGGGGGAGGCCGTGCACCGAATGCATGAGGGCCGTGACCTGCAGGGCCAGGCCGCTGCGGTCCACCGGCGGCACGGCGCGCAGGCGTTCCAGTTCCTCGGCGATGGCCTCGCGCACGGGCACGAAGGCCGGTTCCTGCAGGGCCTGCAGCCGGGCGTCGGCCTCCAGCAGCGCCGCTTCCGCGGACGGGATGTCGCGCTCGAAGCGCAGGCGCCGGTTGGCGATGGTGAGCAGGTAATCCACCTCGGCCAGCAGCCAGTCGCTGCGGTCGCGGGCGAGGCGGGCGCGCAGGTCGTCCACCGCGGCCTTCAGCGCCTGGCGCTGCACCACGGCTTCGCGCGTGTCGGCAAGCGCCTTGTCCAGTTCCGCCTCCTGGCGTGCGGTGGCGGACTGGAGCTGTTCCAGCTGGCGGGTCAGGCCGGCCTCGGTGGCATCGGCGTCCGCGCGGGTGCGCTCCAGTTCGGTCCAGAGCCAGGCGGCGGCGCCGCCGGCGGCAAGCGCCAGCAGCAGGGCGGAGACGCCCAGGACCCGGCCGCGCCGGCCGTCACCTTTGGCCGCCGGCGGCACGGTGATCAACGCCCCCGCGCCCTCGCCGGAGGTGTCCGGCTCATTGTTGCGTTCGTCTTCTCTCATCCCCTCGTTTCCCCCGCGCGTCTTCCAGCGCACGACGGCGGCTGCAATGGACGCATCGTCCGCGTTGTCGGCCACGATGATCGGGCCCTGAAATCCCAGTGCGGCGGCGGCCTCGCGCTGGCGCCGCGCGCCCACGATCAAGGGCAGGGCGAGCAGCCGCGGCGTGAGCGCGCCGGCCATGGACACCAGGTTGCGCAGGCCCTCGCTGCTGTTCGACGTCACTGCATGCACGCGGCCTTCGGCCAACGCGGTCCAGGCCTCCGCAGGCGGCGCGGCCGGTATCGCACGCCGGTAGACCGCGGCATATTCCACTTCGGCCCCGCGCTCGCGCAAGGTCTGCGCCAGCAGTTCGCGACCGCCTTCACCGCGCACGATGAGCACGCGGCGGCCGCTCATGTCCTGCAACTCAGGCAGGGCCAGCAGGCCTTCGCTGTCGAAGCTGTCCCTGGGCTTCAGGGTCGGCGCGCGGCCGGTCTGTTCCTCCAGCGCCCGTGCCGTCCCGTCGCCCACCACGGCGATCTGCAGGTCGGCGGGCAAGGGTTTGCCCAGCCGCGCCAGCCCCTGGGTCACGGCGTTGGCGCTCACGAACACCACCAGGTCGAAGCCGGTGATGCGGTCCAGGGCGTCGGCGGCGGCAGGGTCCTGCGGCGGGGCGATTTCCAGGGTGGGCCAATGCACGGGCGTGCCGCCGGCATCCGCGATGAGCCGGGACAGGGTGTCCGCCTGGTGGGCGGGCCGGGTGACCAGCACCCCCACGCCCGCCAGCTCACGCGCCGGCATAGAGCTCCTTCAGGATAGCTGCGGCGCCGCCGGCGAGCAGTTCGTCGGCCACGGCCGTGCCGAGGGCCTCGGCCTGGTCGCGCGGGCCGGTCTTGTCCACGAACACGCGGCGGGTGCCGTCGGGCCAGGCCACCAGGCCGCGCAGGCGCAATTGCTCCCCGTCCAGGGTCGCGTAACCGGCGATAGGCGCCTGGCAGCCACCCTGCAGGCGGAAGTTCATGGCCCGTTCCGCGGCGACGCGGGTCCAGGTGTCGGGATGGTTGAGCGGCGCGAGCAGGGCGCGCATCTCCGCATCGTCGCAGCGGCATTCCACGCCCACGGCGCCCTGGCCTACGGCCGGCAGGCTCAGTTCGGGTTCCAGGAAGGCGGTGATGCGATCGGCCAGGCCGAGGCGCTTGAGACCGGCGCTGGCGAGGATGATGGCGTCGTAGTCGCCGGCGTCCAGTTTGGCCAGGCGGGTCTGCACGTTGCCGCGCAGGAAGGTGATCTCCAGGTCGGGGCGCTGGGCCAGGATCTGGCACTGGCGGCGCAGGCTGGAGGTGCCGACGCGCGCACCCTTGGGCAGCGCATCCAGACCGGGATAGCGGTTGGAGACGAAGGCGTCGCGCGGGTCCTCGCGCTCGCACACCACGGCGAGGCAGAGGCCCTCCGGGAACTCCATGGGCACGTCCTTCATGGAATGCACGGCGATGTCCGCGTCACCCCGCAGCAGACCTTCTTCCAGCTCCTTCACGAACAGGCCCTTGCCGCCGATTTTGGCGAGCGGGGCGTCGAGGATCTTGTCACCCCGGGAGACCATCTTGACGAGCTCGATCTGGATACCCGGGTGGGCGCGGCGCAGGGCGTCGGCGACATAATCGGCTTGCCAGAGCGCGAGCAGGCTCTGACGGGTGGCGATGCGTACGAGACGGGGCATGGGGACGTGCTCTTCGACCAAAGCGCGAATCATACCCCCATAGGGCATATTGCCGCACCGGGAAGAGCTACCTAAGCTAGCCCGGAAGTGACGTGGCTCCCATGAGGACCGGGACTGATGCGATACCTGCAAGTGATGATGGCCTGCCTGCTCCTGTGGACGGGCGCCGTCCATGCCGAGGTCACGGTGCCTCAACCCACCGACCTGCGCGAGGAGGCCGCCCTCGCGAGCGCGCGCCGGGTGCCGGTGCTGCTCATGTTCTCCGCCGAGCACTGTCCCTACTGCATGCGCATGGAGGACGAGTTCCTCGAACCCATGATCCTGAGCGGCGACTACGAGGACAAGGTGGTGATCCGCAAGCTGGAGCTGGGTGAGGGCACGCTGCGGGACTTCGACGGCCGCACGGTCACCGTGAACGAGCTCGCCGAGCGCTACAAGGTCTACGTCACGCCCACCCTGGTATTCCTCGACGCGGCCGGGCGTCAGCTCACCGAGAAGATGGTGGGCCTGTCCACGCCCGACTTCTTCGGCGGTTATCTGGACGACTCCATCGATACCTCCCTGGCCCGGCTGCGCCGCAGCGGCGCCCTGGCCGCCCGCCCGGGCGCTTGCGCGCCGTCCGTCACCTGCTGACCGGCCCCGACCACAGGTCCTGTTGTCTTTTCAGAGCACCCCGCCGCGCAACAGCCGCCGCAGTTCGGGGGCGTGGCGGCGGCTGACTTCCAGCGTCTCCTCCACGTCCGCCAGCCGTACCCGGTAGTGGCCTTCGCCCCCTTCCAGCCCGCGCAGGGCGTGCCGCGCCACCAGGGCGTTGCGATGGATGCGCACGAAGGCGTCGCCGAACTCGTCCTCCAGGGCCTTCAGCGAATCCTCGATGAGCACCTGGCCGCCGCGATGGCGCACGGTGACGTATTTCTGATCGGCCTGGAAGTACAGGATGTCCTCGACCGGGACGAGACGCAGGGCGCCGTGCACCGTGGCGGACAGGTGAGTGCGCGCGCGCCGATCCGGCGCCAGGGCCGCCACCTCCGCGCCGCTCAGGCGGCGCGCCTTGTGTAGCGCCTGGGCCAGGCGCTCGGCGCGTACCGGCTTGAGCAGGTAGTCCACGGCCTGGGCCTCGAAGGCCTGCAGGGCGAACTCACCGTAGGCGGTGGTGAACACCACGGCGGGCGGTTCGGGCAGCTGCGCCAGATGGCGGGCCGCCTCCAGGCCGTCCATGCCGGGCATGTGAATGTCGAGCAAGACCGCATCGGGGGCGAGTTCCGCCACGCGTTCCAGGGCCTCGCGGCCGTTGGCCGCCTCGCCGGCGACCTGCACACCGGGAATGCCGGCCAACAGCCGGCACAGCCGTTCCCGGGCCGGGGCCTCGTCGTCGACCACCAGGACCTTCACGACCCCTCCTTGCGATAGGGCAGCGTCAGTTCCACCAGGTACATGCCGTTTTCCTCGCGGCTCTCCAGGGCGGCGGCCGTGCCGAAGTGGGCGCCCAGGCGCGCGCGCACATTGTCCATGGCCAGGCGATGCCCGCGCGCCTGACCGGCCCCGTGATCCACGGGGTTGCGGACCCGCAGGCGCAGGCGAGGGCCGTCGGCGGCGCCTTCGATGTGGATGGTGCCGCCGGCGGGCAGCGGTTCGATGCCGTGGTGCACGGCATTTTCCACCAGGGGCTGCAAGGTGAGCGCGGGCAGTTGCGCGTCCTTGGGAAGTGCGTCGGTACCCCAGGTGACGGCGAGCCGCGCGCCCAGGCGCAGGCCCTCCATGTGCAGGTAGCGGGCGCACAGCGCCAGCTCCTCCTCCAGGGTGATGAGCCGGCGCGCGTCGGCGAGGCTGGCGCGGAACAGGTCGGCGAGGTCTTCGATGGCGGCCTCGGCCGCCTCCGGATCGGTGCGCGTCAGGCTGGCGATGGTGTTCATGCTGTTGAACAGGAAGTGCGGGCGGATGCGCGCCTGCAGGGCCTGGATGCGCGCCTCGCTCTCGGCCTGCAGGCGCTGCTCCCACTGGTGTTGCAGGTAGAAGTAACGCAGCGTGATGGCGCTCACGATGGCGCCGATGGCCATGTTGCGCAGCACGAACTCCGCCGGTCCGGTGGCGAAGCTGAGCGCGAATTCGGCGGCGAAACGGGTGGCGCCCAGGCTGAACAGCGCCACCAGGGTCACCAGCAGCAGCCAGGCGATGAGCGCGGCCATGCGGCTGTCCATGCGCGCCAGCGCGGGGCGCGCGAGGCACAGCAGGGCGGCGCCCACCAGGGTCACCCATTGCACGAACAGCGAGATCATCGCGAGGTCGGTCCAGAAGTCGCTTGCCGGGCCGAGCGGGGCGAGGGCGATGATGAAGGCGAACAGCTCGGACAGCAGCACCACGGCGGTGACCACCGGCAATGCGCAGAAGTCCGGGAGAAAAAAGCTGTCCTTGGGGCGGGCGTCCATGGCGTGGCCATGATACCCCCCTCCCGGGGCCGATGGTCTATACTGCGCGCCTTTCCTTCCTTGCCCCCGCATTGCCATGAGCGACAAGCATTCCGCGCCCGAAAAGCCCTGGACCGGACGGTTCACCGAGCCCACCGACGCCTTCGTGGAGGCCTTCACCGCCTCCGTGGAATTCGACAAGCGTCTGTACCGCCACGACATCGCCGGCTCCATCGCCCATGCGCGCATGCTGGCCCACGTGGGCGTGCTCACCGAGGCCGAGCGCGAGGCCATCGAGCAGGGCCTCACCGCCATCCGCGAGGAGGCCGACCGCGGCGAACTGCCCTGGTCCATCCGCCTCGAAGACGTGCACATGAACATCGAATCGCGGCTCACCGACCGCATCGGCATCGCCGGCAAGAAGCTGCACACCGGCCGCTCGCGCAACGACCAGGTGGCCACCGACGTGCGTCTGTACCTGCGCGACGAGATCGACGCCATCGTGAGCGAGCTCAAGCGCCTGCAGACCGCCATCGTGGACATGGCCGAGCGCGAGGCCGACACCATCATGCCCGGCTTCACCCATCTGCAGACCGCGCAGCCGGTGACCCTGGGCCATCACCTGCTGGCCTGGTTCGAGATGCTGCAGCGCGACCGCGAGCGTTTCCTCGACTGCCGCAAGCGCGTGGATTCCCTGCCGCTCGGCGCCGCCGCCCTGGCCGGCACCAGCTATCCCATCGACCGCGAGTTCACCGCCCGCGAGCTGGGTTTCGCGCGCATCTGCGAGAACTCCCTGGACGCGGTGTCCGATCGCGACTTCGCCATCGAGTTCACCGCTAGCGCGGCCCTGCTCATGACCCATCTGTCGCGCTTCTCCGAGGAGATCATCCTGTGGAGCTCGGCCCAGTTCCGCTTCGTGGAACTGTCCGACAGCTTCTGCACCGGCTCGTCAATCATGCCGCAGAAGAAGAACCCGGACGTGCCGGAACTGGTGCGCGGCAAGACCGGGCGCGTGAACGGCCACCTCATCGCCCTGCTCACGCTCATGAAGGCGCAGCCGCTGGCGTACAACAAGGACAACCAGGAAGACAAGGAGCCGCTGTTCGACACCATCGACACGGTGAAGGGCTCGCTCAAGGTCTACGCCGACATGATCCCCAACATGCGCCCGCTGCGCGAGAACATGTACGAGGCGGCGCGCCGCGGCTTCTCCACGGCAACGGACCTGGCCGATTACCTGGTGCGCAAGGGCGTGGCCTTCCGCGACGCCCACGAGATCGTGGGCAAGGCCGTGCGCTATGGCGTGGAGAGCGGCAAGGACCTGTCCGACATGACCCTGCCCGAACTGCACGCCTTCTCCAGCGTCATCGAGGAAGACGTGTTCCAGGTCCTCACCCTGGAAGGCTCCGTGGCCGCCCGCAACCACCTCGGCGGCACCGCCCCCGCCCAGGTCCGCGCCGCCGCCGCCCGCGCGCGGGCGCGCCTGGCGGGCTGACTAAGAGAAAAGCCGTAAACCACGGGGGACACGGGGAACACGGGGGGGGGGGAAGAAGATCAAGTTCCTTGTGTCAGTCCGGCGCAGCGGGGCTTCCGCTGGACATTGCAAGAACACCGAACCGAGCGATGCATTCCCCGTGTTCCCCATGGTTCATGCTTTTCCACGCCCTAGAGCTGCGCGACGGTGTCGAAGAACTCCGCGTAGGGCACGTAGTGTGAGCCGTCACAGGAGAAGGTCATGCCCATCATGCCGTTGATGCGGTTGATGGAGGCGTTGCGCAGGTAGACGGTGTCGTCTTTCATGCGCAGGCGTTTGAATTCAAGCAGGATCGGGCGCACCGCTTCGGCGGGGATGATGGGCCGCTCCAGAGCCACTGCGGCTTCGAACTGGTCCAGGAAGCCGGGAGCGAACACTTCCTCGCCCACGAACACCCGGTAACGGTAGGGGTCGTGGTACAGCCAGCAACTGAGCTGGTTGCTCGAGAAATGGATCTTGGCGTGGAACACGCCGCGCAGGTTGAGCAGCGCCTCCACGGTGTCCACCAGGGCGTCCATGCGTTGGTCGAAGACGCTGTCATGGCGCGTCTGCTCGAACAGGAAGCGTCGCACCGAGGGATCGCCCTTGATTTGTAGCCAGCGGTCGTTCATGCGCGCTCTCCGGGGGGCAAGGCATTCTAATACCCCAAAACTGTGACCGCTCCAAGCGGCCGGCCCCGGCCGCGGCGCTAAGCTGTAGTCTCGCCGCTTCCGGCATTCCGTCGGGCGGCGGCCGGAGGTTCCGGTTACACTGGTGTACGGTTTACATCCCCGGGCTCTCAAGCCGCCCCGTACTGAAAAAGGAGAATCGAACCATGAGCGAACGCGTGCATGCCATTCACGTAGGGGCCCCGGATCCGGAGAAGCGCAACTCACTGATGGTCGAGGATTCCGATTACGACTACGACGTGCTGGGCCAGGAAGTGCCGGAGACCCCGGTGTGCTTCTTCAACGACCAGGAGTTTGAGGAGAAGTCCTACGTGTGCAGCGGTGACGTGCTGCTGCGCTGCGAGAGAGGCGTCTGGGTCCGCGTCGGCTCTTGCGACCCGGTGAACCCCTAGCGGAGCATCGGGCAAACAGCGAAGCGCCACGCCGGTGCAAGCCGGTGGGCGAGCGGGTCCATGGTGCACAACCCTCCCATCACCGAACTGGCCGATGAACACGACTTTGCGGCCATCCTGAAGCGCTTCGTCGCCCTCAACGAGGCGCGGCTGGGGCGCACCCGTGATGCCCTGCGCCCGCGGCAGCGGGATTTCCTGGACCTGCTGCCGCTGTTCTTCCATATCAATCACCCGCTGCTGCCCGGCTACGACAGCGATTGCCCCACCGGGATCTTCGGCTACAGCCCGGATGCGGCCGCCCTGGAGGCGGCCACGCGCCTCGGCCGCGCCTTCCATTTCACCCGCCAGCTGCACCGCAATTTCCACATCCAGGCCATCTACCTCATGGGCAGCCCCGGCAGCGTGGCCTACACCGGCGACAGCGACTTCGACGTGTGGCTGTGCCACGGCCCCGGTCTCAGCGACGCGCAGTTGCGCGCCTTGCGCGGAAAGGCCGATGCGGTCCAGGCCTGGGCCGCCAGCCTGGACCTGAAGGTGCACATCTTCCTGGTGCGTCCGGATCAGTTCCGCCGCGGCGAGACCGAACCGCTCTCCGACGAGAGCAGCGGCTCGGCGCAGCAGCGTTTGCTGCTGGACGAGTTCTACCGCACGGGGCTGCGCCTCGCCGGCATGTATCCCATCTGGTGGCTGGTGCCGCCCGGCCAGGAGACCGCCTACGACCACTACGTGGAGGAGATCCGCCACCAGCGCTATCTGCACGCGCGCAACCTCATCGATTTCGGCGGACTCGGCCACGTGCCTGCGGAGGAATTCCTGGGCGCCTCGGTGTGGCAGCTCTACAAGGGCATCGATTCACCCTACAAGTCGGTGCTCAAGCTGCTGCTGCTCGAATCCTATGCCCGCGAATATCCCTACCTCGACCTGCTCAGCCTGCGTTTCAAGCAGGCGGTGTACGGCGGCCAGACGGACCCGGACAGTCTCGATCCCTACCTGATGATGCTCGACAAGGTGGAGGAATACCTCAAGGGCCGCGGCGAGAACGAGCGCCTCGGCCTGGCGCGGCGCTGCTTCTACTTCAAGGTGGACGAGAAGCTGTCCGAGGACGACCCGGCGCTGGCGCGCTGGCGCCGCGAACTGCTCGGCGCGCGCGCGCGCGAGTGGGGCTGGTCACGCGCGGAGTTGTTCGTGCTCGACAGCCGGCATTCCTGGAAAGTGGACAAGATCGCCGAAGAGCAGCGCATCCTGTTCGAGGCCTTGTCCGAGAGCTACCGTTTCCTGTCCGGTTTCGCGCGCCGTTACGCCGGCTCGGCGCTCATCAACCAGCGCGATCTCAACATCCTCGGGCGCAAGCTCTATTCCGCGTTCGAGCGCAAGGCGGGCAAGGTGGACCTGCTGGGGCGCGGCTTCGCCAGCAACGTGCTGGAAAGCCAGCTCACCGTGCACGAGGTGATCGACGATCTCCATGGCGCCGGCAGCTGGGCCCTGTACCGCGGCGTGGTGAAACCCGAGGAGTTGGCGGAGCATTTGCCCGTGAAGCGTTTCCGCTTCATCACCGAGATGGTGGCCTGGTGCTATTTCAATCGGGTCATGGACAGAAGCACCCACGTGGTGGTGTTCGCGCGCCAGAGCCGGCTCAACGCCAACGAGCTCAAGGCCATGATCGGCCGCATGCACGCCGTGTTTCCCGATCGCGCTACCGCTTACGGCGCCGTGTCCGATTTCGCCGAGGCGGCCCAGGTGGTGAACAGTCTGATCGTGGTCAACGCCGGACTCGATCCGCTGGCGCGCAGCGAACATGCGGAGGGCCGCATCGCCAGCGGCCGTTCCGATGCGCTCAGCTACGGCGGCCTGGGTGAGAACCTGGTGCTCACCGTGGACCAGGTGGTGGTGACCACCTGGCAGGAAGTGCTGAATTACCACTTCAGCGGCGCCAAGGGCCTGATGGACAGCCTGTGCGAATACCTCAAGTGGACGCCCCTGTCGGGGACGCGTGCGCCTCTGGTTCCGGCCGTGGCCAGTTACAGCCCCACCAAGGGCAACGCCATCGCGCGGCGCGTGGAGGCCCTGTTCCGCGACGTCATTGATTGCTACTACACCTTGCGCCGGCCGCCGGCCACGCGCTACGTGCTGCAGATCGGGCACGGCTTCTGCGTGTTCAGCTTCGAGGGCGACCTGCCGCGCTACAAGCTGCTGGACAACCAGAATGCGCTGCTGCGTTACCTGGGCGCGCCGCAGAAGGAGTTCAGTCCGCTGGTCTTCGACAGCCACGTGCAGGCCGACCGGGTGCTGGCGTTCATTGCCGGTTACAACCGCCCCGGCATCGTGCAGATGTTCTATCGCGTGCAGGGCGCGCAAGTGGACGTGTATGTGCTGGACGAGCGCGGTTCGCT
>JBFXES010000002.1:0-2660 GCA_050179875.1 Thiohalomonadaceae bacterium | reverse complement strand
GCGAGCAATTCATCAGCCTGCAGGTGATCGTGGACGTGGACGAGGCGGGGTGCACCACGTTCACGCTGTACTGCAACGGGCGGGAGTTCAGTTCACCGGAGAGCGGCGGCCACACGCTGGACGAGGTGGTGCGCCATGTGCTCGAATTGCGGCGCGGTCGCGAGGCCTATCCCATCTACATCACGGACATCTCCATGTCCCCGGCCGTGCTCGGCGAAGAAGGCGTGGAGCGCATCCAGACCATCCACTTCCTCAGCTACAAGCACCGAATCGAGGAAAAGCTCAACGAGGCCATGGCGCGCCACGCGGGCGATTGATCGAGGTTCCTGATTACCTGTTGGGGTAATGTCCCTGAATGGGCGTGAGGGAACGCCTGCGATGTCACGTAGCTTCGCAACGTGACCTACGGGAGAGGGCGCCGTCAATCGAGCCGGCGCAGGGACTCCATCATCACGACCAGGTCATCGTGCCAGCGCTGAAGCACGGGCGTGAGCGCCGCGTCGTTTACCAGCCTGCGTAGCATGAGCGGATCGGCGCCGACCACCAGGGTTTCCTCGCCCTCGGCGAAGATGGTCACCTGTAGGGGCAGATAGGGCACGAGCTGCGGATAGCGTGCGGACAGGCCGCGGATCTCGTCGGGCTTGCCGAAGAACACGATGCGGTACTTGTCGGTGGCGAAGCCCATTTCCGTGAGCCCCACGTCCACGTGCTGCACGCGCGAGAGCACGTAGCCGCGCTTGGTGATGGCCTCCTGCAGGGCCAGCATGGCTTCGGGGAAGGACAGCGGCGAGCGCGCCATGAACAGCTCTTCGGCGGAGGCTGCGGAGGTCGCCAGCGCCAGGGCGAGGGCGGCGATGCGGAGCAGGGAATTCACAGCGTCGCCTCCTCGAGGATGCCCTTGTACAGCTCGGTCATTTCATCGCAGGCCGCATCCAGTTCGCGGTTGTTGTAAAGCGCACTCAGGTGCCTGGGGTTGATGCTCAACACCTTCACCACACCCTCATGTTCCACCACGGTCACGCGACAGGGCAGGAACAAGCCCACGCGCGGGTCCAGGCTGAGGGCCTGGTTGATGAAATTGAAATTGCAGAAGTAGACGATGACCTGCTTGGCGTTCTCCTCGCCCTCGGCGAAAAAGCCCTGTTCCAGAGTCTGTTCGCGGATGATGCGGAAGTTCTTGCCGATGGCGGCGCGCTTGACGTTTTCCACCGTCTCTTCGAGGGAATAGGACGACTCGGCTTCCAGGACCATGGGCTCGTCCACTGCGTGGCGCGGCGTCGAGGGCGCGGCCTGCTCGAAGCTGCGCACGAAGCTCACGATGTCGTCGATGTCCTGCTCCGACAGTCCCTGGTCGAGGAAGGAGATCATGGGGGTGCCGTCGCGCCCGCGCATGAGCGTGGCCTTGATCATGGCGTCGGAGGCCGCGGCCAAAAAGCCCGGGTTGTTGAGCGCAGGGGGCATGATGGGAAGGTCGCGCGGCCGGGAGAAGGTGACGCCCGTGCCATGGCCGCCCTCGCCGTGGGCGCCGTGGCAGGCAGCGCAGTGTCTGGCGAACAGTTCCCGGCCCTTGGCGGCATCGCCCTTCACCGGGGCGTTGGAAACCGCGCGGGGCGCCGGGGCACCCGGCCTGGCGAAGCTGCGCAGGTGGGCGACGAGGGCGTCGATCTCGGCGTCGCTGAGGTTGCGGAAGGCCGGCATGACGCGCCCGGGACGGCCGTTGCGCAGGGTCTTGCGCAGGAAGTCGTCGTCCGCGGTGGAGAGGAAATCGGGCAGCGCCAGCGGCACGCCCACCCCGCCCTCGCCATGCAGTCCATGGCATGCGGCGCAATGCCGGCCATAGAGCTTCGCGCCGTCGGCCGCCATTACGGAACCTGTCGCGGCGAGCAGCGCTGCGAGCACCAATCCCCTGAACATGCCTTCCTCCCCTGTCCCTGCCCGCGCGAAGTATACGCCCTGTCGCGATAGGGGTTTTGATCGTTATCAGCCAAGTACGACCGCTTCCCCCGCCTGGGCGCTGGCCAGTTCGCCCAGCAGCGCCATCAGTTCGCGGCCGTCGCTGTCGCGGCGCCACTGGCCTGCATCCGCGGCATAGTCGAAGTGAAACCCGCCGCTGCGCGCCGCCACCCAGATCTGGCGCACCGGCGTCTGGCGGTTGATGACGATCTGCGAGCCGTTGGCGAAGCGCAGGGTGAGGATGCCGCCGGCGTTCTCGTAGTCGATGTCCACGTCGCAGGCGTCGAGGGCCTCTTCGATGCGCAGCAACTGGGCGTCCACCAGCCGGTTGAAATCCGATTCGTTCATGGGGTTTTCGGTCTCGTTGGGAGATGAGAGTTCTAACGCAAAGACGCCGACGGCGCAAAGGCCGGAAGCGAAACGCGGAGGACGCGGAGGCGCGGAGGGCGCGGAGAAGACCCTCAATGTGACTTATTCCTTTTGCGCATCCGCGGTACACAATGGCTGTGGTTCAAACGGTCCCTTAAGATTTACTTCCCTCCGCGCCCTCCGCGCCTCCGCGCCTCCGCGCCTCCGCGACCTCCGCGTCCTCCGCGACCTCCGCGTTTTACCCCGCGCTTTGTCGGACAGGTATAATCGGCCGTCATTTGCGGAGATTTCCCATGTTCTGCCATTGCCGCGCCCAGTACCTGCTCTGGGCCGTGATT
>JBFXES010000001.1:0-73899 GCA_050179875.1 Thiohalomonadaceae bacterium | reverse complement strand
ACCAGCCAATGGAGAAGTCGCATGGGTTTCACCGGAAAAGGTAGAGTATAAGCCGGGCTGTCCCGCCGGCGCGCGTTCAATCATGAATCACTGCCTGGTCATAACCACTTGTCCCGATGGGGAAACCGCCGCAAACCTCGCCCGGATTCTGGTCGAAGCGCGGCTCGCCGCCTGCGTGAACATCGTGCCGGGTGTCCGGTCGATCTACCGGTGGAAAGGGGAACTGGTGACCGACCACGAACACCTGCTGCTCGCCAAGACCCGGAGCGACGTCTATCCGCAACTGGAAGCCGCGATCCGGGCCAATCATCCCTATGAACTTCCGGAGGTGGTGATGGTCCCTATGGCGCAGGGTTCGACGGAATACCTCAACTGGCTCAATTCAGTTCTGGACAACACACAATGAAAAAAATCGCTTCAGCCCTGCTCTTGCTGTTCTTGCCCTTGCTGGGCCTTGCCACCGAAGAAGACCTGCTGCCGCCCGACCGGGCCTTCGCCTTCACCGCCCGGGCGCTGGACGCCAACACCGTGCGTGCCGAGTGGTCCGTGGCCAACGGTTATTACCTCTACCGCAACAAACTGCGTTTCACCACGGACACCGCCGGTATCGAACTCGGCGAGCCGGCCTTCCCCGCCGGCAAGAAGAAACAGGACGAGTTCTTCGGCGAAGTGGAGATCTATCGCGGCAAGGTGAGCGTCGACCTGCCGCTCAAGCGCACGGGTACCGCCGGGGAACTGACCCTGGTCGCCCATTCCCAGGGCTGCGCCGACGCGGGGGTGTGCTATCCGCCCCACCGCCAGCGCGTCACCCTCAAGCTCCCGGCGCAGGCCGCAGGCACCACACCGATCCGGCCCACCATGAAGGCCGCGCCCCTGGCCGACCTGCTGCCCACCTTCGGCGCCCAGGACAATGAGGTGCTCGATCCGGAAGTGGCCTTCCGCCTCACGGCAGATGCGGTGGACGGCAACACCGTACTGGCGCGCTGGGAGATCGCCCCGAAACACTACCTCTATCGGGACAAGTTCACCTTCGACCTCAAGGACGCCGACGGCGTTGCACTGGGCAGCCCGCAAATCCCGCAGGGCGAGGAAAAGGACGACGAATTCTTCGGCCGCATCCAGGTATTCCACGACGGCGTGGAGGTGCGCGTCCCCGTGGCGCGCCAGGACGCGGCGGCGCGCACCCTGGAGATGGTGATCGGCTACCAGGGCTGTGCCGAGGCCGGCATCTGCTACCCGCCCCAGAAGAAGACCGTCAGCTTCGAAATGCCCGCCGGGGTGGTGGGCGGCACGATGCCGGTGGCCGCAGACGCGGCGCCCGTCGCCGCCGAGCCGCTGTCCGAGCAGGACAGCCTGGCCGCCTCCCTGGCCAGCGGCAACACGCTCATGACCGTGCTGACCTTCTTCGGCCTGGGCCTGCTGCTCGCCTTCACGCCCTGCGTGTTCCCCATGATCCCCATCCTGTCGAGCATCATCGTGGGCCAGGGCGCGAACATCACCACCCGCCGCGCCTTCACCCTGTCCCTGGTGTATGTGCTCGCCATGGCGCTCACCTACACGGTGGCCGGCGTCATCGCCGGCCTGTTCGGCGCCAACCTCCAGGCCACCTTCCAGAACCCCTGGATCCTGGGCACCTTCGCCGCCGTGTTCGTGGCCCTGGCCCTGTCCATGTTCGGCTTCTTCGAACTGCAACTGCCCTCGGCGCTGCAAAGCCGCATCACCGAGATATCCAACCGCCAGCAGGGCGGCAACCTCACCGGCGTGGCCATCATGGGCCTGCTCTCGGCCCTCATCGTCGGCCCCTGCGTGGCACCGCCCCTCATGGGCGCGCTCATCTACATCGGCCAGACCGGCGATGCGGTGCTGGGCGGCGCCGCCCTGTTCGCCCTGAGCCTGGGCATGGGTGCACCGCTGCTGGCAGTGGGCGTGTCCGCGGGCAAGTTCCTGCCCCGCGCCGGCGGCTGGATGGATACGGTGAAGGCGGTGTTCGGCGTGCTCATGCTCGCCGTGGCGGTGTGGATGCTGGAACGCATCCTGCCGGCGGCCGTCACCATGGTGCTGTGGGCCTTGCTGTTCATCGTGCCCGCCGTGTACATGGGCGCCCTCGATCCCATCGCCGGCAAGGGCGGTTGGCAGAAGCTGTGGAAGGGCCTGGGCGTAGTGCTGCTGGTGTACGGCGCCCTGCTGCTCATCGGCACGGCGAGCGGCGGCCGCGACCCGCTCGCGCCGCTCGAACACCTGCGCTTCGCGGGCGGTGCCGTGCAGCAGCCGCACATGCAGTTCAAGGCCATCAAGACCTCCGCCGATCTGGACCGCGAACTGGCCGCCGCGAACGGCCGCCCGGTGATGCTGGACTTCTATGCGGACTGGTGTGTGTCCTGCAAGGAGTTCGAGAAATACACCTTCTCGAACCCTGATGTGATCGCGGCCCTGCAGGGCGCGGTGCTGTTGCAGGCCGACGTCACCGCCAACGACGATGCCGACCAGGCCCTGCTCAAGCGCTTCGGCCTCATCGGCCCGCCGGCCATCCTGTTCTTCGACACCGCGGGCGAGGAACGCAAGAACTACCGCGTGGTCGGCTTCATGAAACCGGAGCAGTTCCGGCCGCAGGTGGAAGCGGCCTTCCGGCGGTGACGAAAGGCATTAACACGGGGGACACGGGGAACACGGGGGAAATTGATTTCTTATTGTAGGAGCGGCCTCAGGCCGCGATGACGTAGCATGCCTGGGCAATCGCGCCTGAGGCCGCTCCTACACACCTTGATGGATTTTCCCGTGTTCCCCGTGTCCCCCGTGTTCAAGCTTTTGGCGGTGAAATGAGAAAGAGCGTCGCTGTCTTCCTGGCCTTTGCCGCCCTGGCCGGCGGCGCCACCGCGGGGTATTTCCACTTCAGCGCGCGCCCGGCAGCGCAGGCGCCTGCAGATTTCCGCTTGCCCGACCTGCAGGGCCAGGCGCGCTCCCTGGACGACTGGGCCGGGCAGGTGCGGGTGGTCAACTTCTGGGCCCCCTGGTGCCCGCCCTGCCGCCGGGAGATCCCGGAACTGGTGCGCCTGCAAGAGCAGTACGCCGACCACGGCCTGGTGGTCATCGGCATCACCGTGGACACGGTGGAAAACACCCGCGATTTCGCCGCCGCCAGCGACATCCGCTACCCCCTGCTCATCGCCGACGAGGCCGGCATTGCCCTCGCCCGGCGCTTCGGCAACACCGTGGACGGCCTGCCGTTCACGGCCGTCGTCGACCGCCAGGGCCGTATCACCCATGTCCATCCAGGCGAGCTCTCCCTGGCCGACGCCGTGGCCGCCGTCAAACCCCTGCTGTGAACCGGGTCACGGAAACTGCCCATCAACTTGCCTGAACATGCGCCCAAGTTCGGATAACTTGGGCGCATATGGACATGGTTAGACCCTTCGTGCACAATGGCGCCCACTTGCGCAGCCCTGCCGTGAGCGAAAAGACCAAACGGCGCCGAACGGGCTGATAACTCCAATAAACTCCGCGAAAAGAGCTCGTAGGAAGGTCCATGGCCCGACTGTTGGTCCTCAACGGCCCCAACCTCAACCTGCTCGGCACCCGAGAACCCCAGGTCTACGGCAGCACCACCCTGGCGGACATCGATGCCCGGCTGGTGCAGTTGGCCGCAGCCCGGGGACACGTCCTCGAAACCTTCCAGAGCAACGCCGAACACGCGCTGGTGGAGCGGGTGCATGCGGCGCGCGGGGAGGGCGTGGCCTTCATCATCATCAACCCCGCCGCCTTCACCCATACCAGCGTGGCCCTGCGCGACGCCCTGGCGGCGGTGGCCATCCCTTTCATCGAAGTGCACCTCTCGAACGTGCACGCACGGGAGCCGTTCCGGCGGCACTCGTACTTCTCGGACATCGCCCAGGGGGTCATCAGCGGCCTCGGGGCGGTGGGCTACGAACTCGCGCTCTCGGCCGCCCTGGCGCGGCTGGGGGACCAGACCATCACGAGGCAGGCTTAAGAAAATGGATATCCGCAAAGTCAAGAAACTGATCGAACTGCTCGAAGAATCCGGCATCGCCGAGATCGAGATCAAGGAAGGCGAGGAATCGGTGCGCATCAGCCGCGCCAGCCAGGTGATGCCTCAGCAGACCTTCTTCGCCGCCCCCGCGCCGGCGGCCGCCCCTGCGGCCGCGGCTGCAGCGGCACCGGTGCAGGCCGATGCGCCCGCAGCGGCTGCACCCACCGGCCATCAGGTGACCTCGCCCATCGTGGGCACCTTCTACCGTGCCGCCTCGCCGGGCGCCAAGCCGTTCACGGAGGTGGGCCAGCGCGTGAACGTGGGCGACACGCTCTGCATCATCGAAGCCATGAAGATCATGAACCAGATCGAGGCCGACAAGGCCGGTGTGGTGAAGGCGATCCTGGCGGAGAACGGCGATCCCATCGAGTTTGGCCAGCCGCTGTTCATCATCGAATAATCCGCCGTAAAGGGCAGACGTAATGTTCGAAAAGGTCGTCATTGCCAATCGCGGCGAGATCGCCTTGCGTGTGCTGCGCGCATGCAAGGAACTCGGCATTCGCACCGTCGCCGTCCACTCCACGGTGGACCGCGATCTCAAGCATGTGAAGCTCGCCGACGAATCCATCTGCATCGGCCCGGCGCCTTCGGCGCAGAGCTACCTGAACGTGCCCGCGCTGATCAGCGCGGCGGAGGTCTCCGATGCGGTCGCCATCCACCCCGGCTACGGCTTTCTCTCGGAGAACGCCGATTTCGCCGAGCGCGTGGAGCAAAGCGGCTTCGTCTTCATCGGTCCGCGCGCCGAGACCATCCGCCTCATGGGCGACAAGGTGTCCGCCAAGGAAGCCATGAGGAAGGCCGGCGTGCCCTGCGTGCCCGGCTCCGACGGCCCCCTCGGCGACAACGACGATGAAAACCTGCGCCTCGCCCGCGAGATCGGTTACCCGGTCATCATCAAGGCGGCGGGCGGTGGCGGCGGCCGCGGCATGCGAGTGGTGCACAGCGAGGCCCATTTGCTCAACGCCATCGCCCTGACTCGCGGCGAGGCCGGCGCGGCCTTCGGCAACAGCACGGTGTACATGGAGAAATACTTGGAGAATCCGCGTCACGTGGAAATTCAGGTGCTCGCCGACACCCACGGCAACGCCATCTACCTGGGCGAGCGCGACTGCTCCATGCAGCGCCGCCACCAGAAGGTCATCGAGGAGGCGCCGGCGCCGGGCATCACCGAGGAACAGCGCCGCCGCATCGGCGAGCGCTGCGCCGAGGCCTGCCGTGAGATCGGCTACCGCGGCGCCGGCACCTTCGAGTTCCTGTACGAGAACGGCGAGTTCTATTTCATCGAGATGAACACCCGCGTGCAGGTGGAACACCCGGTCACCGAGATGATCACGGGCGTGGACATCGTGAAGGAGCAGATCCTCATCGCCGCCGGCGAGAAGCTCTCCTACACCCAGGACCAGATCAAGCTGCGCGGCCACGCCATCGAGTGCCGCATCAATGCCGAGGACCCGAAGACCTTCATGCCTTCGCCCGGCAAGATAACCGGCCTGCACGTGCCCGGCGGCCCCGGTATCCGTTGGGATTCGCACATCTACGACGGCTACACCGTGCCGCCCAACTACGACTCCATGATCGGCAAGCTCATCGCCTGGGGCGAGACGCGCGCGAGCGCCATGGCGCGCATGCGTTCGGCGCTGGACGAGATCATCGTCGAGGGCATCAAGACCAACACGCCGCTGCACCAGGAACTGCTCGGCGACGCGGCCTTCGCCGCCGGCGGCACCAACATCCATTACCTGCACAAGAAGCTCGGCCTGTAAGCCGAAGCGAGGGTAGGGCGCAGCCACCGGTTTTTCCGGTGGCTGCGCGTCTTCGCACGAACAATCCGGTTCTTCCGGTATCATCACACGCCGGTGGAACGAGATGCGGCGGATGCGCCGAGCCCGTCCGCCGCAGGATTGCCCCACACCGGACGGCCACGCCGACGTCAGCGCCCATGCCCTGGAACCAACTGCTCCTCGAATGCAACGCCGCCGATGGCGACCTGATCTCGGATCTGCTCAGCGAAGCCGGAGCCGAGGCGGTCACCCTGCTGGATGCGGCGGACCAGCCCATTTTCGAACCTGCGCTCGGCACCACCCCGCTGTGGGACCGCACCCGCGTGAACGGGCTGTTCAGCGCCGAAACGGACATGGACGGCGTGGTGGCCGAGCTGGCCCGGCGGCTGGCGCCTGCGCCGCTTCCGCCCTACCGCATCGAACGCCTCGAAGACCAGGACTGGAACCGCGCCTGGATGGACCGTTTCCAGCCCATGCGCTTCGGCCGGCGGCTCTGGATCGTGCCCAGCTGGCACCAGCCGCAGGATCCCGATGCCGTGAACATCCTGCTGGACCCGGGCCTCGCCTTCGGCACCGGCACGCACCCGACCACACGCCTGTGCCTGGAATGGCTGGACGCCCATGCCCCGGCCGGCCTGCGCGTCATCGACTACGGCTGCGGTTCGGGCATCCTGGCCATCGCCGCGGCGCGCCTGGGCGCGGCTTCCGTGTGGGCCACGGACAACGATCCCCAGGCCCTGCTCGCCACCCGCGAGAACGCCGAACGCAACGACGTGAGTCAGGTGCTCACGACCACGCTGCCCGACCAAGGCCCCGGCACGCCGGCAGACGTGCTGCTCGCCAACATCCTCGCCGGTCCGCTCGTCATCCTGGCGGAGCGCTTCGCCAGGCTGGTGAAACCCGGCGGCGCCGTCGTGCTCTCGGGGATCCTGCGCGAGCAGGCGGACGAGGTGCGCGCCGCCTATGAACCCTGGTTCGACATGGCCCCGACCACCGTGCTGGAGGATTGGGTGCGGCTGGAGGGCCGGCGACGCTGAGCACCGGGGAGGCCATGCAGACGCGTTGCCCGCAGTGCGGCACGGTGTTCCGCGTGCAGCCCGCGCAGCTCGCCATGGCGCGGGGCAAGGTCCGTTGCGGCGCCTGCCAGACCGTTTTCGATGCGCACGCCGCGCGCGTGGCGGACCCCCCCGGGGCCAAGGCCCCTCCCCGTCCCGCCCGCCCCACGCCCTTCGACATCCCGCCCGCACCACGGCGCAGCCGGTCCACGCTCTGGCTCCTGCTCAACCTCGCCCTGCTCCTCCTGCTGGCCGGGCAGTACACCTACCGGCACCGCGAGAGCCTCGCCGCCCAACCCGCCCTGCGTCCCGGCGTGGAGCTGGTCTGCGCGGTGGCGCGCTGCGACCTGCCGCCCTGGCGTGACCTCGCCGCACTGGAAATCACCTCGCGCAACGTCCAGAGCCACCCGGCGCTCGCCGACGCCCTGCTCATCGACGTCACCTTCTTCAACCGCGCCACCCGGGCGCAGCCCTACCCCGACCTGGTGCTCACCTTCCTCGACACGGAAGAGCGTCCCATCGCCAGCCGCCGCTTCACGCCTGGCGAATACCTGCCCAATGCTCCCGGCGGCCCACTGGCGCCCGGCGTCGAGACCCACGCCATCCTGGAAATCCTCGATCCGGGCGACCGGGCCTTCGGTTACGAATTCGCTTTCCAATAACTTTTGTAAAGGGCCGGTTTTCCCCGGACATCAGGTACCCGGCGGACGCGCGCAGGCGATTGGATTTTGAGCGCGCGCCGCTCTGCATTATCATTACCGGCCCTGTTTTTCCCCGGCATCCCCCTCAGCAATGCGCATCGGTCCGTACCAGCTCAGGAACAACCTGGTGCTCGCGCCCATGGCAGGCGTGACCGATCGCCCCTTCCGGCTGCTTTGTCGCGCCATGGGGGCCGGGCTCGCGGTGTCGGAAATGGTGTCGTCCAACTCGCTGCTCTACGGCAGCGAAAAGACCCGGCGCCGTGCCGATCACGACGGCGAGCCGGAACCGCGTTCTGTGCAGATCATGGGCGCCGATCCCGCCATGATGGCCGAAGCGGCCCGTTACAACGTGGCGAACGGGGCCCAGATCATCGACATCAACATGGGCTGCCCGGCCAAGAAGGTGTGCAACGTCATGGCCGGTTCCGCGCTGCTGCGCGACGAGGCCCTGGTGGGGCGCATCCTCGACGCCGTGGTCGGCGCGGTGGACGTGCCGGTCACGCTCAAGATCCGCACCGGCTGGGACAGCCAGAGCCGCAATGCCCTGAGGGTGGCGCGCATCGCCGAGAGCGCCGGCATCCAGTGCCTGGCCGTGCACGGCAGGACGCGCGCCGACGGCTACAGCGGCGAGGCCGAGTACGACACCATCCGCGCGGTGAAGGAAAGCGTCTCCATTCCCGTCATCGCCAACGGCGACATCACCACGCCCGAGAAGGCAAAGATGGTGCTCGACGTCACCGGTGCCGACGGCGTCATGATCGGCCGCGCCGCCCAGGGCCGGCCGTGGATATTCCGGGAAACAGAACATTACCTCAGGACAGGGGAAAAACTGCCCGAGCCGGGCGTGGCGGAGATCCGCGACATCCTGCTCGCCCACCTGGACAACCTGTACACGTTCTATGGCGAGCGCACCGGCCTGCTGGTCGCGCGCAAGCACATCTCGTGGTACAGCAAGGGGCAGCGTGAAGGTGCCGTGTTCCGCAAGGCGGTGAACCAGGTGGAAACCACGGCGCAACAACTTGCAATGGTCAGGGCGTTTTTCGACCGCATTATCGAAGGGGAGGAGTTGGCCGCATGACCAACAGGAAATCGAACGGCGCCATCGGGCTCAATGGCTACGTCAAAGCCGCCCTCGAACGCTACTTTGCCGACCTGGACGGGCACGCACCCGACAACCTGTATGCCCTGCTGCTGGGTGAAGTGGAGCGGCCCTTGCTCGAAACCGTGCTCGCCCACACCGGCGGCAACCAGACCCGCGCGGCGGAGGTCCTCGGCATCAACCGCGGCACCCTGCGCAAGAAACTCCAGCAGTACGGCCTGGACCAGTGAACACGGCCAAGGTTTGAGAACGCGGAGGTCGCGGAGGCGCGGAGCACGCGGAGAAAAGCAACCAATGCTGTCTTCTCCGCGTCCTCCGCGCCTCCGCGTTCTCTGCGTTGACACAAATTGAAGAGAAGGAAATGCAATGAACAAGATCCAGCGTGCGCTGATCAGCGTCTCGGACAAGACCGGGGTTCTCGAATTCGCCCGTGAGCTCGCGGCCATGGGGGTGGAGATCCTCTCCACCGGCGGCACGGCGAAGCTGCTCGGCGAGCACGGCGTGAAGGTCACCGAGGTGTCCGATTACACCGGCTTTCCCGAGATGATGGACGGCCGCGTGAAGACGCTGCATCCCAAGATCCACGGCGGCATTCTCGGCCGGCGCGGGCAGGATGACGCGGTGATGGCGCAGCACGGCATCGGCGGCATCGACCTCATCGTGGTGAACCTCTATCCCTTCGCCCAGACCGTGGCCAAGCCGGGCTGCACCCTGGAAGACGCCATCGAGAACATCGACATCGGCGGTCCGACCATGCTGCGCGCGGCGGCCAAGAATCACCGCGACGTCACCGTGGTGGTGGACGCGGCCGACTACGCCCGCGTGCTGGCGGAGATACGCGCCAACGGCGGCGCCGTCTCCGACGCCACCCGCTTCGATCTGGCCGTGAAGACCTTCGAACACACGGCCCAATACGACGGCATGATCGCCAACTACCTGGGCGCCATCGTGGACAACGGCAAGGCCGAGGGTTTCCCCCGCACCTTCAACATGCAGTTCGTGAAGGCCCAGGGCATGCGCTATGGCGAGAATCCGCACCAGCAGGCCGCCTTCTACGTGAGCGCTGGCGCCCGCGAGGCCTCGGTGTCCACCGCGCGCCAGTTGCAGGGCAAGGAACTGTCGTTCAACAACATCGCCGACACCGACGCCGCGCTGGAGTGCGTGAAGCAGTTCGACGAGGCCCCGGCCTGTGTCATCGTCAAGCACGCCAATCCCTGCGGCGTGGCCGTGGGCGCCAGCCTGCTCGAAGCCTATGAGCGTGCCTACCAGACCGATCCGGAATCCGCTTTCGGCGGCATCATCGCCTTCAATCGCGAACTGGATGCTGAAACCGCCCGTGCCATCGTCGAACGCCAGTTCGTGGAAGTGATCATCGCGCCTGCGGTGTCCGCCGCCGCCAGCGAGGTGGTCGCGGCAAAGAAGAACGTGCGCCTGCTGGAATGCGGCCAATGGCCCGCGACCCCGGGCAAGCGCCTGGATTACAAGAAGGTGACGGGCGGCCTGCTGGTGCAGGACGCCGATCTCGCCCTGCACGGCGAACTCAAGATAGTGACCAGGCGCGCCCCCAGCGAACAGGAGATGCGCGACCTGCTGTTCGCCTGGCGCGTGGCCAAGTTCGTGAAATCCAACGCCATCGTCTACGCCAAGGGCGAGCAGACCTACGGCGTCGGCGCGGGCCAGATGAGCCGCGTGAATTCGGCGCGCATCGCCGCCATCAAGGCCGAGCACGCGGGCCTCGAGGTGCGCGGTTCGGTGATGGCGTCCGACGCCTTCTTCCCGTTCCGGGACGGCATCGATGCGGCCGCTGGCGCGGGCATCACCGCGGTGATCCAGCCCGGCGGTTCCATGCGCGACGACGAGGTGATCGCCGCAGCCGATGAACACGCCATGGCCATGGTGTTCACCGGTATGCGTCATTTCCGGCATTGATCCGGTGGCGCGGGCGGGCCGCTGCCCGCGCCCTCTCTTCGACCCCGAATCTGCGGCGCTGCTTGGCTTTGGCTCCGCGCGGCGCAAGAATACACCGTCCCTTCGGCGTTTTTCACATGGACGGAGCCAATGAACGCACTACGCAGCCTTTCCATCCGTACCGCCTCGGCCTGCTGGTCACCACCGCCGCCCTCGGCCTCATCGCCGTGCAGGCGCTCACTGTGCTGCAGGGTCGCGACCAGTTGATGATCGAAAAGGAACTCCAGACCCGTGAACTGGCCGAGGTCGCCAACGGCATCGTCGAGCACTACTACGGCCTCGCACGCAGCGGCGTTCTGCCGGAACAGGAGGCCAAGCGCAGCGCCGCCGAGCTTATCGGCGAATTGCGCCACTCGGGTGAGGAGTATTTCTGGATCAACGACATGAACGGCGTGATGGTGATGCACCCGTTCAAACCCGAACTCAACGGCAATTCCGTGCTCGACCTGCGCGATCCGGCGGGGAAATACATGTTCCGCGAATTCGTGGAAACGGTGCGCCGGGCCGGCGCAGGCAGCGTCGCCTATCAGTGGCCCATGCCGGGCCGGCAACAGCCGGAACCCAAGGTCTCCTATGTCCAGGGTTTTGCGCCCTGGGGCTGGGTGGTGGGCACGGGGATCTACGTGAGCGACGTGCACCAGACCTTCATGCGCAACGTCGTCAACGGCAGCTTCAGCCTGGTCATGCTGCTCGCGGTACTGGTGGCACTGTCGCTGCTCATCGTGCGCAGCATCCTGCAGCCCCTGTCGCACACCACGGCCGCCATGGAGGACATCGCCTCGGGTGAGGGCGATCTCACCCGGCGCCTGGACGACGCAGGCGACGACGAGGTGGCGAAACTGTCACGCGCCTTCAACCGCTTCGTGGCAAAGATTCACGGCGTGGTGCGGCAGGTGGGTGATTCCACCCTGCACCTGGCGAGCGCGGCGGAGCAGCTGTCCACGGTGACCGAGGAAACCCGCGCCGCGGTGCGGCGCCAGCAGGGCGAGACCGATCAGGTCGCCACGGCCATGAACGAGTTGGCGGCCACCGTGCAGGAGGTGGCGCGCAACGCCTCGGACACGGCCCAGTCGGCGCGCGAGGCGGATACCGCCGCGGCGCAAGGCAGCCGGGTGGTGAGTGAGGCGCGCGGGGCCATCGCCGCCCTGTCCGGCGAGATCGACACCACCGCCGAAGCCATCACACGCCTGGGGCGTGAAGTGGAGAACATCGGTTCGGTGGTGGACGTCATTCGCGGCATTGCGGAACAGACCAACCGGCTGGCGCTCAATGCCGCCATCGAGGCCGCGCGCGCAGGGGAACAGGGCCGCGGCTTTGCCGTGGTCGCCGACGAGGTGCGTACCCTGGCGGCACGCACCCAGTCCTCCACCCAGGAGATCCGCAGCATGATCGAGGCGCTCCGCGCAGGCGCGCAGCACGCCGTGGACGCCATGGGAACCAGCCGCGCGCTCACGGCGGAAACCGTCGAGAAGGCCGTCGCGGCCGCGCGCGCGCTCGATCAGATCGTGCCCACGGTGGCGCGCATCTCCGACATGAGCGCGCAGATCGCCAGCGCCACGGAGGAGCAGGAAGCGGTGGCCCGCGAGATCGATCTCAACGTCACCGAGATTGCCGGCGGTGCGGAGCAGACCGCCTCGGCCACGGAAGAAATGGCCCATGCCAGCGCCACCCTGGCGCGGCTCAGCGAGGAACTGCGCGCCCTGGTGCAACAGTTCCGGGTCTGACCGGGCCTATCGCCGCAACACGTCATGCACCGGGAATAACCGACCCAAAGCGGAGGCTCTCCGCGCGGTCGTAGTTCTTCCCGGAAAGCCCGCTCAGGGGCGGTTCATGAAGCGGCTTGCTGTGCGCACACGCCGGTGCGGGGCGCGCCGGCCCCCTTCACGATGGCGAATTCGTCGCGCACCTCGCCCTTGTCGTTGATGAACCGTGCTTCCAGACGCAAGCCGTCCACGTCGATAACCAGCGAGCCCAGTTCCCGCAACGCGGTGGCATGGGCCGGATGGTCGAGCGGCCCGCGATCCAGCTTGGAGGACGAGCCCACCACGGCATACACCGTACCGTCATAGGCCGCCGCACCCTGGGCGTGCTTTTCAAACGCGGCGCCGGGCACGCTGCGCGCGAGGATCATGCCTTCGGTCAGCTCCTGGCTCGTGCCGTAATGGCAGGCGAGCAGGTGCGAGCGCTCGTAAACGTGGCTATGCCCTGCCAGCACCAGGTCCACCCCCGCGGCTTCCAGCACGGGCAGCAAACGTTCACGCACGGCGGTCATGCGCCCGCCGCTGTCCCACCAATCATCGGAATCGTGCCCGCCGCGGCTGTAGGGTGGATGATGGAGGGCGACGATGCGCCAGGGCGAACGGTTGGCGGCCAGGTCCTCGCGCAACCATTGCAGCATCTGGTCCGAGCGCACGCTCGCTTCGGAATCCAGGACGACCACGTGCACCGGGCCGTGATCGAACGCGTACCAGCGCTCGGTGCCGGAAGGCACGCCGCCCGCTTCGCCGTTTTCGGGCAGGCTGAAGATGTCGTAGTGCACCCAGCGGCGCGCGTCGTGGTTGCCGTAGGCGGGCCACACGGCGACCTCGCGCAGCAGCGCGGCATAGGGTTCGAACAACGCCCGCTGGAATTCCACGTTGCGCCCCGAGGTGTAGGCGTTGTCGCCGAGGGCGAGCCACACGTCCATGGGCGGGCGCCCCACGCGCGGATGTGCCGCCATCCAGCCCAGCGCGGCGTCGCGCACGGCGTTCTGATCCTTGCCCGGTTTGCCCGAATCGCCGATCACCCACAGGCGCGTCGCCTGCGCGCTGCCGGGTGCAGGCGGCGTGACGAAGGACGCCGGCGCGGCCATGAAGTCCTTGCCGTCCGCTTCCACCTGGTAGTAGTAGCGCGTGGCCGGGTCCAGACCCTCGATGCGGACCTCGTGCATGTAGGCGCCGGACGCGCCTGCGACCGCTTGCGGCATGTTGTCCGGCGCAAGACCGTAACGCACGCGGCCCGTGCTCGGCTCGGCGGTTTCCCAACGCACCGTCATGGCCGTGGGTGCCGGCATCTGCAGATAGGGACCACGATGGCCGAACCACAATCCGTCCCAGGCCTTCTGGCCCATGCGGCCGGCACCGAGCAGCAGGGCGAATGCGACGACGTAGAGCGCCACGCGCAAGGCGTGGCTGCGGGGTAGTTTCAGGGACATGGCAGAACTCCGGATCTCGTCCGCATTCTCCCCCAGCGGCCGCTCCCTGGAAAGGGCGGCTCAGCGGGCCTGTGATATACTTCGTGCCGTTTTTTTGCCCCGGCACCACCCTCATGCACCGGATCCCCCGCCTCCCGCGCTTCCTGCTCGTCGCCAGCATGGTCGGCGTCGCGGTGTTGTCGCTGCTGCGGTTCGCCTTTTTCCTCGCCTATGACAACGGCGCGGATCCCATCCCCACGGGGGATCTCCTTTACGCGTTCTATCTCGGACTGAAGTTCGATCTGCGCGTGGTGCTCGTGCTGCTGCTTCCCGTTGCCCTGCTGGGCTGGCTGCGGCCGTTGAGCCCGTTCGCGCACGGCTATGCGCGCATCTTCTGGAGTGCCTACCTGACCCTGATCGCGCTGGCCGTAGGCTTCTTCTACGTGGTGGATTTCGGGCACTACGCCTATCTCGCCGCGCGCGTGGACAACACCGTCCTGCGCTTCCTGGACAACGCCGACATCTCCTTCACCATGGTGTGGGAGTCCTACCCGGTGGTGTGGATCAGCCTCGGGCTGGCGGCCTTCACTTTCGCAGCCGGCTTCGGTGTTCACCGGCTGTTCCTGCGCTGCGCGCGGCAACCCGCGCCCGAACTGCGCTGGCCGGCGCGCATCGGCGTGGGCGTGCTGAGCTTCTTCGTCATTCTCGCGGCCGTTTACGGCAAGTTCTCCTGGTATCCCCTGCGCTGGAGCGACGCCTACTTCAGCCCCCATGCCTTCGCGGCTGCGGTGGCGGTGAACCCGGTGCACTACTTCTTCGATACGCGCAAGAACGGCGGCGTACGCTACAGCGAGAAGAAGGTGCGCGAACATTACGATACGGTCGCCGCCTACCTGGCGCTGGAGCACGGCGATCGCGAAGCGCTGCGTTTCGAGCGCAACTTCACGGCCACGGGTGCCGGAGGCCGGCCCAACGTGGTCATCGTGCAGCTCGAATCCTTCGCCAGCTACAAGACCTCGCTCTCGGGCAACCCGCTCGACCCGACGCCGCATTTCGCCGCGCTGGCGCGCGAGGGCCTCTATTTCCCCAATTTCTTCGTGCCCCACACCGGCACCGCGCGCGCCGTGTTCGCCACCACCACGGGCACGCCCGACGTGGAGCTGAACGGCACCTCGTCGCGCAATCCGGTCATCGTCAGCCAGCACACGCTGCTGAACGAATTCACCGGTTACGAGAAGTTCTATTTCCTCGGCGGCAGCGCCAGCTGGGGCAACATCCGCGGCCTGCTCTCGCACAACATCCCCGGCCTGCACATCTACGAGGAAGGCAGCTACGCGAGCCCGCGCGTGGACGTGTGGGGCATCTCCGATCTGTCGCTGTTCGAGGAGGCCAACAATGTGTTGCGCGGCCTCGACAAGCCCTTCGTCGCCTACATCCAGACCTCCGGCGGCCATCGCCCCTACACCATCCCCGACGACAATCGGGGCTTTGAGTCCGTGCACCCGGGCGAGGACAAGGTGAAGGACTACGGCTTCATCTCGGAGGCCGAGTTCAACTCCTTCCGCTTCCTCGACCACGCTATCGGCTGGTTCATGGATGCCGCGCGCAAGGAGCCGTGGTTCGCCGACACCGTGTTCGTGTTCTTCGGCGATCACGGGCTCGGCGGCGACGCGGGCCGCCACGTGGGCGCCGCCGAGACGCAGCTTGGCCTCAATGCCCATCGCGTGCCCCTGCTCATCTATGCGCCGGGGCACGTGGAGGCGCGCGTGGACACGCGCGTGGCCAGTCAGCTCGACGTACTGCCGACGGTGGCGCGCCTCGCCGGCCAGTCCTATCGCACACGCACCCTGGGCCGCGATCTCCTCGACCCGCGCCACGACGGCGAGCGTTACGCGTTCATCATGGATCACGGCCGGCGCGAAATCGGCGTGGTGGGCGCGGAACACGTGCTGCGCATGCGCGCCGACGGCGGCGACGCCCGTCTCTACCGCCTCGACGCCGCGAACGTGCGCGAGGACTTCGCCGCGCGCGAGCCCGCGCGCACGGAGCAGATGCGCGGGCTTGCCCTTGCGATCTACGAGACCGCCAAGTACATGCTGCACCACAATGGCCGGGACACGCGCTTGGCAGGGCACAGCGTGCACTCACCCAACGCACATTGAGGCAGCGCGTTTCGAACGCACCCCGAGAGCAGAAGTGTTTCTTTTCTGAGGATTGACCCGACAATGAAGGTTCTCGTCATCGGCAGCGGCGGGCGCGAACACGCCCTCGCATGGAAGGCGGCGCAATCGCCCAAGGTGAGCAAGGTATTCGTGGCGCCCGGTAACGCCGGCACCGCGCGCGAGCCCAAGCTCGAAAACGTCGCCATCGGCGCCACCGACATCCCTGCACTCATCGCCTTCGTGCAGCAGAACGACGTGGGCCTCACCATCGTGGGCCCCGAGGCGCCGCTGGTCTTGGGCGTGGTGGACGCCTTTCGCGCCGCGGGCTTGCGCTGCTTCGGACCCACCCGGGCCGCCGCGCAGCTGGAAGGCTCCAAGGCCTTCACCAAGGATTTCCTCGCGCGCCACGCCATCCCCACCGCCGCCTATGCCAACTTCACCGACTTGGACGAGGCGCTGGCCTATGTGCGCGCACAGGGCGCACCCATCGTGGTGAAGGCGGACGGCCTCGCCGCGGGCAAGGGCGTCATCGTCGCCATGACCCTGGACGAGGCGGAGGCCGCGGTGCGCGACATGCTCGCGGGCAACGCCTTCGGCGAAGCCGGCCACCGCGTGGTCATCGAACAGTACCTGGAAGGCGAAGAGACCAGTTTCATCGTCATGGTGGACGGCAAGCATGTCATCCCCATGGCCACCAGCCAGGACCACAAGCGCGTGGGTGACGGCGACACCGGGCCCAACACCGGCGGCATGGGCGCGTACTCGCCGGCGCCTGTGGTCACGCCTGAGGTGCACGCGCGCGTCATGCGCGAGGTGATCGAGCCCACGGTGCGCGGCATGGCCGCGGAGGGCCATCCCTACACCGGTTTCCTCTACGCGGGCCTGATGATCGATCGCGAGGGCGCGCCGCGCGTCATCGAGTTCAACTGCCGCTTCGGTGATCCGGAGACCCAGCCCATCATGATGCGCCTGCAATCCGACCTGGTGGCGCTGTGCGAAGCCGCCCTCGACGGCCGCCTCGACCAGATGGAGGCGCAATGGGACAACCGCGCCGCATTGGGCGTGGTGTTGGCCGCGCAGGGCTATCCGGGCGACTATCGCAAGGGCGATGTCATCACCGGCCTGGACGACGGCGACAGCCCCGAGGCCAAGGTGTTTCACGCGGGCACCGCGCAGAAGGACGGGCAGGTGGTCACCGCCGGCGGCCGCGTGCTGTGCGCCACCGCCCTCGGCGCCACGGTGGCCGAGGCCCAGGAGCGGGCCTACGCCCTTGCCGGCCGCATTCACTGGGAAGGCATGCAGTATCGCCGCGACATCGGCTACCGCGCCGTGGCGCGCGAGCGCCGGGGCGGTTAGGCAGCGGGCGCATCCGCCGTTATACTCGGGCATACGGGCGGCAGGGGCCGGCGGACACGGCCCCGCCCGAACACCGCCGTTCCGACCTTCCGGGCCAAGAAGAACAGACACTTGCGCCGCATCTCCCACCGGAGATAGGCGATGGCGCGGCCCCGGCGGCTACAATCGAATCATTCGATTTTCAAGAACTACTAAACATTTACAACTTTAGGGAGCACATGCCATGTCGCTGAAGCACCCGGTCATTGCCGTTACCGGTTCGTCCGGTGCCGGTACCACGACCGTCAAGAATGCCTTCGAACACATCTTCTTCCGCGAGAAGATCAAGCCGCTGGTCGTCGAAGGCGACAGCTTTCACCGCTACAACCGTGTCGAGATGAAGGAGGCCATTGCCCGCTACGCCAAAGAGGGCAAGAACCTGTCCCATTTCGGGCCGGAAGCCAACCACTTCGACCTCATCGCCGAGACCTTCAAGACCTACGGCGAGAAGGGCGTGTGCAGGCGGCGCTACTACCTGCACTCCGACGAGGAGGCACGGCCCTATCCCGGTCTAAAGGCCGGCGAATTCACGCCCTGGGAAGAGATCACCGAGAAGACCGACCTGCTCTTCTACGAAGGCCTGCATGGCGGCGTGGTGGCCGGTGATGTGGACGTGTCCAAGTACACCGACCTGCTCATCGGCGTGGTGCCCATCGTCAACCTGGAGTGGATCCAGAAGATCCACCGCGACAATGCCCAGCGCGGCTATACCGCGGAGGCGATCGTCGACACCATCCTGCGCCGCATGGAGGACTACGTCCATTACATCACGCCGCAGTTCTCGCGCACCGACATCAACTTCCAGCGCGTGCCCACGGTGGACACCTCGAACCCCTTCATCGCCCGCGACATCCCGACGCCCGACGAAAGCTTCGTAGTGATCCGCTTCCGCGATCCGAAGAAGTTCAACGTGGACTTCCCGTACCTGCTGTCCATGATCAAGGACAGCTTCATGTCCCGCCGCAACTCCATCGTGGTGCCCGGCGGCAAGATGGGCTTTGCCATGGAGATCATCCTGGCACCCATCATCCACGACATGATTCAGAAGAGCCGCGCGGCGTAACACTGAATCGAACCGGAACCAGGGCCCGCGCAAGCGGGCCCTTTTTTTTGCAAACACGACCAGGACCATGGCCGAGATAACCGCCCATCGCGCCGGCGCCGCCCTCGGGCTGGAGAACTCCCTGCAGGCGCTGGCCCAGTCCATTGCCTACGGCACGCCGTGGGCCGAGATCGACGTCCAGCTCACCGCGGACGGCGTCGTGGTGGTGTTCCACGACCCGGACCTGCGGCGCCTCGCCGATGACCCGCGCCGGGTGCGCGACCTGCCGTTCGCCGAGCTGCCGCCGCTGACGGGCGGCATCCGCGTGCCCACCCTCGCCGAATTCATCGCCGCCGCGCGCGGCCGTATCCGGCTCAACATCGAACTGAAGGATTACGGCGACGGACCCGACCTGGCCGTGCGCGTGGCGGAGTTTCTTAAGGCACAGGGCTTCGCCCGCCAGGCCACCGTGTGCTCGTTCAACCCCGCCGTGGTCGAGGAACTGAAGCGCCGTGCGCCCGAGGTGCCGGCGGGCCATGTGCTGGAGGCGGGGCCCCTTCCCGCCGCACCGGCCGAATTCGTGAGCGTGGCATGGCAGGGGCTTACGCCGGAACTGGTGCGCACGGCCCACGACCGCGGCATGGGCGTGCACGTGTGGACCGTGAACGACGGTGAACACATGCTGCGGCTGCTGGCCATGGGTGTGGACAAGGTCATCACCGACGACCCGGCCACGGGCATGGCAACATTGCGTGCGTTCCGCAGTCTCAATCCATGGCGCCGCGCGTGGTTGCGCTGGCGCGCCTGAGGACCGCAACGGTTAGGCTATGGTCATGAACGAAAGTCTGGTTTGCTGGAAATGCGGTGCGGCCATCGAAACCGACGGCCGTTTTGCCCGTCTCGAAGCCTGTCGCCAGTGCGGAGCGGAGCTGCACGTCTGCGCCATGTGCGCGTTCCATGACCCGCGCCTTGTGGAGGCCTGCACGGAAGAACGGGCGGAGGCGCCCGTGGTGAAGGACCGCGCCAATTTCTGCGACTACTTCCGGCCGCGGCCGCACGCCTTCAGCGGCAACCGGGCCGGCGCGGAGGCCGCGTCCAGGGCGCAGCTGGAGGCACTGTTCGGCGGTGGCCAGGCTGCCGCACCGGCCGAGCCTGACGAGGCCCGCCGCGCCCTCGACGCGCTGTTCAAGAACCCGCAGTGACCCGCACCCTGCCGCGCGCGCTCGGCGGTGATCCGCCCGGCACTTCGACGCCGGACGGATGGTGAAACGGCTTCAGGCGGCCTTGTGGGTGCGTCCCTCTTCGAGCACCCGGTTGAGCCTGGTGATCGAGCGGATCACCCGCGCCGACACCTGGGCATACTCGGTGACGAGCAGATGTTCGGCGCCGTCCACGTCGCCCGACTGCCTGCAGCGGACGACGTCGCCGGCGCAGCGGTGAAAGGCGGCGTGCTGCTCGCGCATGTGGATGAATTCGGGCAGTCCTGCCATCGCCTCGCCCTCTGCCGCGATCCAGCGGCCCAGTTCGCAGCAATCGTCGCGGGCAACGACTTCCGGGTCCAGCTCCTCGCCGGAAGTGCCCTCCAGATAGCCCCGCAGGCGATGCTTCCAGGCCAGATGAACGTTCAGTGCATCGAAGAAGTCCATGGCAACCTCCCTAACCATGATCATAGGCCACGGTGGGATATAGCCACTTTCGCGCGGGCGTTTTAAATAGGCGAAAGCCCTATCCTTGGACCAGCTTCAGACCAGTTCCGCGTAGAGATCGTGCTCGCCGGCGGCGGTGATGCGCACCTGCACGAACTGGCCGGGGGTCAGCTCGGCGTCGGTTTCGATGAAGACGTTGCCGTCCACTTCCGGCGCATCGCCGCGCGAGCGCGCCGCCACGCCGTCTTCGAACACCTCGTCCACCAGCACGGTTTCCATGCGACCGACGCGGTCCTGCAGCTTGTCCGCGCTGATCGCCGCCTGCAGTTCCATGAGGCGCTCCAGGCGCTCTTCCTTGAGCTCCTCGGGCACCGCGCCCGGCAGTGCATTGGCCGCAGCGCCCTCCACGGGCGAATAGGCGAAGGCGCCCACGCGATCGAGCCGCGCCTCCTGCAGGAATTCCAGCAGGCGCTCGAAGTCTGCGTCGGTCTCGCCGGGAAAGCCCACGATGAAGGTGCTGCGCAGGGTGAGGTCCGGGCAGTCGCGCCGCCACTGTTCGATGCGCCGCAGCGTACCCTCCACGTCGCCCGGCCGGCGCATGGCCTTGAGGACAGGGGTACTGGCGTGCTGCAGCGGCACGTCCAGGTAGGGCAGCACCAGGCCCTCGGCCATGAGCGGCAGGACCTCGTCCACGTGCGGGTAGGGATACAGGTAATGCAGCCGCACCCAGACGCCGAGGCGGCCCAGCTCGCGGGCCAGTTCGGTGATGCGGGTGCGTACCGGGCGGCCGTTCCAGAAGCTGGTGCGGTATTTCAGGTCCACGCCGTAGGCGCCCGTGTCCTGAGACACCACCAGGAGTTCCTGCACGCCCGCCGATACCAGACGCTCGGCATCGGCCAGCACCTCGCCCGCCGGCCGGCTCACCAGCCGCCCGCGCATGGACGGAATGATGCAGAAGCTGCACGACTGGTTGCAGCCCTCGGCGATCTTCAGGTAGGCGTAATGGCGCGGCGTGAGCTTCACGCCGCCGGGTGGCACCAGATCCACGAAGGGGTCGTGCTGCGGCGGCAGATGGGCGTGGATCGCCTCCATCACGGCCTCCAGCTGGTTGGGTCCGGTGACGGCGAGCACCTGCGGATGGCTGGCGCGGATCACGTCCTCCTTCGCGCCCAGGCAGCCGGTCACCACCACACGCCCGTTCTCGGCCAGGGCCTCGCCGATGGCATCCAGCGATTCCTCCACGGCGGCGTCGATGAAACCGCAGGTGTTGACCACCACCAGGTCGGCCTCCTCGAAGCCCGGCACCATCGCATAGCCCTCCGCGCGCAGTTGCGTGAGGATGCGTTCGGCGTCCACCGTGGCCTTGGGGCAGCCGAGGCTGACGAATCCGACCTTTGGAACTGAGCGGCTCATGAAGTAAGGTTATCCGGCTTGTGGCGTTCACTGGGGGAGGCGCATTTTACCCGTCCCCGGGCGCGAAAGAGGAAACCAATTTCCCACGGCTGCGCCGCAAGCCATGCCTGCAAGCACCAGAAGAGGAGAATCCATGGACTGCATCTTTTGCAGCATTGCCGACGGCGCCCTGCCCGCCAACATCGTGTACGAAGACGAGGACGTGGTCGCCTTCAAGGACATCAATCCGGTGGCGCCCGTGCACCTGCTGGTCATCCCCCGCAAGCATATCGCCTCGGCAAACGGGCTCGCGGACACCGACGCCGCCCTCGCGGGGAAACTGCTGCTCACGGCCAGGCGCCTGGCCGCCGAGCAGGGCTTTGCAGAGAACGGCTTCAGACTGGTGATGAATACCAACCAGGACGCGGGCCAGACCGTGTTCCACATGCACCTGCATGTGCTCGCCGGCCGTTATCTCGCCTGGCCGCCGGGGTAAACGCCATGAAACCGGAACTCGTCAGTTTTGTACTGTGCCCCTTCGTGCAGCGCTCGGTCATCGTGCTGCGCGAGAAACAGGTCGACTTCGACATCACCTACATCGATCTGGCCGACCCGCCCGCATGGTTCCGGGCGATCTCGCCCATGGGCAAGGTGCCGCTGCTGCGCGTGGGGGACGAGGTGTTGTTCGAGTCGGCGGTGATCATGGAATACCTGGACGAAACCAACCCGCCGTCGCTGCATCCGGCCGATCCCCTGTTGCGCGCCAAGAATCGCGCCTGGACGGAATACGCCTCCAACCTGCTGGGCAGCCAATACCGCCTCAGCACCGCGGGCGACGAAGCGGAATTCGAGCGCCATCGCGCCGCGCTGGCCGGGGATCTGCGACGCCTGGAACCGCACGTGCGCGGACCGTTTTTCAACGGCAGCGGGTTCGCCCTGGTGGACGCGGCTTTCGCACCCTTCTTCCAGCGCCTCGACCTCATGGAGCAATGGCACGGACTTGGGCTGCTGGATGGCCTGGAAAGGCTGCAGGCCTGGCAGGAGGCCTTGCTGGAACGACCGTCGGTCAGAGGCTCGGTGGTGGAGGATTTCGCGGAGCGGCTGCGTGATTACATCCGCCAGCACGGCGGCCACGCGGGCCGGGTGTTCGGTTGAACCGGATCAGAGTTCGAGGCCGTTGAAGCGGCGCACCACGCGGTCACGCTCGTGGCGCTTGCCGAGGAGGAAGCCGACCACGAGCAAGGCGATGAGCAGCGCCGCCGTGATCCAGCCGAGGTTGGAAGGCTGCATCTGTGCCGCCAATTGCTCCTGCTACTGCTGATACTGCTGCTGCAGCGCAGCGAAATCGGCGGCGAGATTTTCATCCGCGGCCCGGGCCTGCAACTCGGCCTTCAGCCGCGCATTCTCGGCCTGCAGCTCCTCGAGTTGCGCACGTGCAGGCGGATGCGTGGTGACATAGGACGCAGCGACCCAGCCTTCCACGCCGTCGTCGGTGCGCACGCGCCAATAGCGCTCGCCGCGCTCCAGCACTTCCAGACGGGCGCCCGAGGTCACCACGGTAAGCGGGGTTTCCGAACTGTTCGCATTGCGGCGCACGCCGACGCGCAGCGTGTCATCCACATAGGCCGTCTCTGCCAAGGCCGGCAGGACGACCAGGGCTGCCAGCATTGCGAACATGGCGGTGCGGAACATCCGAATTCCCCCTATGGAAAATGAAGCGCCGTCATGATAACACGCGTCCCGAAAAAAAAATCTCCGCAGCCCCGGTAGTTACACGCGCCGCTCCCGGCGTTCTGGGTCCCCCTCGCGGGTTTCTTCAGGACGGACTAACGAATCATGGGAGCTCGAACCAGGCGGGCAGCGTGATCAGGCTCAGGGCGGTGGTGAGCGTCACCGCCATGGCATAGGAAGCCGTATCGAGCCCGAAGCGATCGCAGATCACGATGCCCAACACCATGCTCGGCATGGCGGCCTCCAGCACCACGGCGACGCGCAGATCACCGGAAAGACCGAGACCGATGGCGGCGCCCCACGCGATGAGGGGCACCAGCGCCAACTGGATCACCACGACCGGCGCCACCGTGGAAAGGCGTGACCACCAACCGCCGGACCATTGCAGCCCGAGGCCGAGCGAAAATAGCATGAGCGGCACCACCGCTCCCCCCAGCATGTCCAGCGCGCCGCCGAGGATGGCGGGTTGTGGCACCTGCCCTGCATTGAGCGCCACGGCCGCGATGGCGGCCCACAACGGCGGCACCCTGAGCAGGGACAGGATGGGATGCACGCGCTCCCCGCTCGTACCGTAATGGGCGGCCACGTACATGCCGATGCTGAGCAACAGCGGCGTGCAGGCGAACAGGTCGTACTGTATGGCCACCGAGCGCGCCCACGGCCCCAGCGCCGCTTCGAGCACGGGCAGCCCCATGTAGGTGGCATTGGGGAAGGCGGCCGCGAGCAGCATGGCGCCCATGCCCGCGCGCGACACCCGCACACGCCTGAACCAGAGCCATGCCAGCGCCAGCCCGCTGGTCACACCGACGGCGGCGACCGCGGCGATGCGCAGGGTGTCGGCGCCCATGGGCGCGCGCCACAGCACACTCAACACCAGGGCGGGCAGCAGCAGTGCGTAGACCAGTCCGGTGAGATGGCGGCGCAGTCCATCCGCCTCGAGACCAAGGGGCGCGAACGCACGCCAGAAGACGCCGCACAGAATCAGGCCGGCGGCCTGCACAATCACGTCGAACACGGATCACCCGGAAGAAAGAGGGAAGGGACCGCAGCACGAGCAACGGGCGAAATACCATATATCATTAGCGGCAACGCAGAAAGGCTGGAGCAGACCTTGAAAAAATCAGGCTATGCAACGCCCCTCGCCGCCGAGGAGGCCTTCTACGCCGCGTTCGAGCGCGCGGATGCCGAGGCCATGCGCGAGGTATGGGCGCAAGGGGACGACATCGAATGCATCCATCCCCTCGGCGCCCGGCTGCGTGGCGCTGGCGTGCACGACGGCTGGCGCGAAATGTTCGCCGACTCCGAGCGACTGGCCTTCCACCTCAGTGAGCGGCGCGTGCTGGAACAGGGCGCGCTCACGGTGCACCTGGTGCTGGAAAACATCCTGTTTCCCGACGGCAAGGCCGAGCCCCTGCAGATCCTCGCCACCAACGTCTATCGTCGCGACCGCGACGGCTGGCGCATGGTCATGCGCCACGCCTCGCCAGCGCCGATCACCTCACCGAATACTGCGCGCGGCGCGGTTCACTGAGGGCGAGCGGTGGTCTGGATCCGACCGCCCGCAAGGCGGCGTGCCACCGCGTGTCGCTGCCGCCTTGTCGGATTGTTCCTCCCCTCGAAGGGCCTCGGCTGCGGGGAGAACGTTCAGCCGGTGACGTGCACGATCAGGTGTCGCACGCCCGCGTGCCGCCGGTGCTCCCACAGGTAAATGCCCTGCCAGGTACCGAGCGCCAGCTCGCCCCGCATCACGGGGATGGACAGGCTTGCGGCAGTGAGCGCCGCCTTGATGTGGGACGGCATGTCGTCGGGCCCTTCCAGCGTGTGCGTGTAGAGCGGATCGTGTTCCGGGACGAGGCGATTCAGCCATGCCTCCAGGTCCCTGCGCGCCGAAGGATCTGCATTTTCCTGGATCAGCAGGCTCGCCGAGGTGTGCCGGATGAAGACCGTGCACAGGCCCTCCTCCACCTTGGCGGACCGTACCACGCGCCGCACTGCGTCCGTCACCTCGTGCAGTCCCTGCCCGCTGACCCTGACCGTCACTTCCTCAATCATGCCTTTCCCGCTCCCGCTGGTTTGCACCGGGGCGCCGCCGCCCCGTCCCGAGGTGCATTTTTGCTGAAAAAAAGGGCGTTTGGGGCCTGGATCGCCGCTTGTCTTTTGCCAAAACTGTCTTCACAATCTAGCCGCCGACGCGCCACGTCGTGCTGCGCGAACACAATACACATAGGGAGAAACAATCGATGGCCGTTAAGAAGACCGCGAAAAAACCTGCCGCCAAGAAGCCCGCTGCAGCCGCCAAGAAGACCGCTCCGAAGCAGGCCGTAAAGAAGGCCGCTCCGGTCGCCCCCAAGACCACCCCCATCACCGAGAAGCAGACCAAGAGCCAGATCCTCTCCACCATCGCGGAAGAGACCGGCCTGGCCCGCAAGGACGTTGTCGCCGTATTCGCCTCCCTGGGCAACCTGGTGCAGCGTCACATGAAGAAGAAGGGTTCGGGCGAGTTCAGCGTTCCCGAAGTCGGCGTGAAGATCCGCCGCGTGCGCAAGCCCGCCACCAAGGCCCGCAAGATGATTTCGCCCTTCACCGGCCAGGAAATCACGGTCAAGGCCAAGCCCGCCCGTGAGGTGGTGAAGGTCAGCGCGCTGAAGAGCCTCAAGGACAGCGCGAACAAGTAAGTCTCCGCAGGAGCAAAAAAAAGGCCGGGTTTTCCCGGCCTTTTTTTTTCACCAGAGCAGCTTCATGCCCAGGTGGACGCTGTCGTCGATCTCCACGTCGTCCACGTCTTCGAAATCCATTTCGATGAGGCGATATCCCCCATACAGGAAGGCCTGCGGCAGCAACTGATAGTCGGCCCGCAGCGTGACCTCGGTGTAGCGCGTCGCCTCGTCGAAGGTAGTGATGTCGGGCGCGTAGTAGAGTTCACCGCCGATGCCCACGCGGTGGGCCGGCGAGAAGCGCACCCGGGCGCCGAAGGCGAGCGCACTGGCATCCTCGTCGTCGGAGCGCACCAGCAGCAAACGGCCCCCCAGGCCGATGTCGAAGGTGCCTGCCTTGCTCCAGTTTTCGCCGGACACGTGCATGCCCAGGTGCGTCACGGTCACGTCGTCCTCGTTGTAGTAATGACCCACGTCCCACTCCATGCCGGGCCGGACGACATGGGCGAAGGTCGCCCGCAGGGCCTCGTCATGCAGGTTGAGGTCGAGGGAGTCCGCAAGGGCACTGGCGCTCGCGAGGGCAAGCAGCACGGCTGCCGCGGATCGGCACGTACTTGTCATGGTTCACCTGTGGTTCTTGTAAATGACGGAACGGTGGAATCATACCGGCAAGTGCCCGGCGATACATCCCGTGACAGCCCGGCCTCGCGGGCCCTTCGTGACACGGTTCTCCCTTTTTTCCTCCGCTCCGGCCGGCGCCGCGCCGGTGACTAAAGTTACAGACGGGCCAAAGGACGGAGCCTATCGTCCGCGGCTTTACCACGTGACCATCGAGAAGGAACCCGAAATGAAAAAGCTGTTTGCCATTTTCGCCGTGTGCATTCCCTTTGCCGCGCAGGCCGATGATCTGCAGGACCGCAAGCAGGCCAGTGCCGCCGTCATCAAGGAATTCGCCGGCAATCTCAAGGCCGAGCTGGAAAGCGCCATGCAGGAAGGCGGGCCCGGGCAGGCCATCGATGTATGCAGCAACATGGCGCCCCACATTGCCCACCTTCAGTCCGAGAAGACGGGCTGGCGCGTGGCGCGCACCTCGCTGAAGGTGCGCAACCCGAAGAACGCCCCCGACGCATGGGAGACCAAGGTCCTCAGGTCCTTCGAGGAACGCAAGGCCAAGGGCGAAGCCGTGGATGGCCTGGACTTCGCCGAAGTGGTGGAGCAGGACGGCAAGCGGGTATTCCGCTTCATGAAGGCCATCCCGACGGGCGAGGCCTGCCTCAAGTGCCACGGCGCGGACATCGCCGAGCCGGTCAAGGCGAAGCTCGACGGGCTCTACCCGACCGATCAGGCGCGCGGTTTCCAGGCGGGCGACATCCGCGGCGCGTTCACCATCACCCAGCCGATGTAGTCACCGCTCGCACCCGAACGGCAAGGGGGCCCCGCGGCCCCCTTTTTTCATGGACGGGCTTCCTGTTCGTGCACCCGCTCCCGCTCGGGGATGCGCGCCAGGGCGGACAATTCATCGGCGAGCACCTCCAGCACGTCGTCCACGGTGATGATGCCGACCAGGCGCCCATGCTGGTCATCCACCACGGGGACCCGTCGCACGCCGCGCGCGCGCATGCGTTTCAGCGTATCGCACAGGCTGTCGCCTTCGCGGGCGACGAGCAGGTCGTAGCTCATGATGTCGCCCGCCGTGAGCGAGGCGGGTTCGATGTCGGCAGCAAGCACTTCCACCACCAGGTCGCGATCCGTCACCATGCCGACCGGCACCGGCGCGTCTATGCTTTCCACCACGACCAGATCGCCCACGTGGTACTCCCGCATGAGCCGCGCCAGATCGGGCACGGGGTCGCTGCGCCGGGCAACGATCACCTCTCGGTTGCAAAACTGGCCTACGGACATGAGCGTCACCTCCTCGCCGATGATCGGCGGCCCCTGCGAGGTGCCGCCCCACGGGAAACTATAAACGACATGGCCCCGGGCAGCCCTTCACCGGTGCGTGCGCTGTACCTGGGCGAGCGCCTCGACCTGCGCACCCTCGACACCGCCGGTGCGCTGGCGCGCTCCCCCCTGGTGCTGTGCGTGGGCTCGGGACATGCGGTGTTGTTCCGCTACGGCACCGTGGTGCTGTTCGGCGTCGATGCCGACGAGGAGCGCCGCTTCCTCGCACGCCTGCAACCGCTCATCAGTGCGCCTTTCGACAGGCCCGAGCTGGAGGAGGCCCTGCTCCAGGCACGCGCCGGCAACCGGGAAGGCGTGGAGGAAGGCGTCATCACCCTCGCGGCTCTTTCCGTCGAGCGCATGCAGGTGATCGCCGACGTGCTGGCCAAGAGCTCGGTGCTGTCCTATTGCGAAACCGACGTATCCCAGGTATTCGATCGCATCGAGCCGCTGGCGCAGCGGCTGCGAAAGAAGGGCACCTCGCGCCGCGAGGCCAAATCCCTGGTGCAGTACATCGGCGGCAGCCTGCTCACGCAGCACCGCACCGTGGGACGCGTGGCGGTGCTGGAAAAGCCGGAGTTGCTGTGGGAGCACCCCGAGTTGGAGCGGCTCTATTACCGCCTGAGCAACGAATTCGAGCTCGCGGATCGCCAAGCCGCCCTCGAAGCCAAGCTCACCCTCATCGCGCGCACGGCCGAAACCCTTCTCGACCTGCTGCAAAGCAAGCGCAGCCTGCGCGTGGAATGGTATATCGTGCTGCTCATCGTGATAGAGATCATGCTGACCACCTACGAGATGTTCATCGTCGGGTGAGAACGGGAATTGGGGGAGACATCATGAAAAAAACTGTCGTCGCGCTGTCGATGATGACGGCGATCTGGGGCGCGCACGCCGCCGATCTGGAACGCGAAGCACGCATCTCCGAGCAGGTCGCGGACGCGGTCATGGACGGCGAGGTCATTCACCTGGAGGCGGAAGGGCACCGTTTCTTCGCCATCGCCATGCCGCCTGAAGGCGCGCCCGCACGAGGCGCGGCGCTGATCCTGCACGGCCGCGGCCTGCATCCGGACTGGGAAACGGTGGTGTATCCGCTGCGCACCGGGCTGGCGCGCCAGGGCTGGTACACCCTTGCCATCCAGTTACCGGTGCTGGAGAAGGACGCCAGTTACTACGATTACCTGCCCGTGCTGCCCGAAGCCGCGCCCCGCATCGAGGCCGCGCTCGCCCACCTGGCCCAGGCCGGTTTTCCAAAGCCCGTCATCGTCGCGCACAGTTGCGGCGTGCACATGGCCATGCACTGGCTGGAAGGCGAGGGCCGGGAGACGCACATCCGCGCCTTCGTGGGCGTCGGCATGGGCGCGACCGACGCCGGCCAGCCCATGCCCCGCCCCTTCCCGCTCGATCGCCTGCGCATCCCGGTGCTCGACATCCTTGGCAGCGACGACTACCCCTCCGTGAAGGCGGGCGCCGCGCAGCGTCGTGAAGCCATCCTCAAGGCCGGCAACGCCTATTCACGCCAGCACGTCCTCGCCGGCGCCGACCATTACGCGCGCCGGCATGGCGACGCGCTGGTAGAGGTGGTGGCCGACTGGCTGGACAGGCTGCCGCGCTGAGGGCGCCTATTCCTGCATCACCTTCCCGCCCGCAGACGCACTCTTGCGTCTGCCGGCCGGGAATTGCCAGTGGCGCAGGCGTAAACGTCGCCCACCGAATTGATAAAGCAGCAGGCCGGCCACGATGCATGCCGTGCCCGCCCACACCATGGCGCCCACGGCCTCGTCGTTGAGCCAGCTGCCGATCAACAAGGCCAGCACCGGCGATATCAGGGTAATCAGGGCAATCACGCCCGCGCTCAGGTGCTTCAGCACGTAGAAATACAACACGAAGCCGAGCGCGGTGCCCAGCACGCCCAGATAGGCGATGGCGCCCAGCGCCCGCGCGGAGAGTTCCGCAGGCCATTGCCGCTCGAACGCGAGCCAGGTCAGGACGTACAGCGGCACGGCGATGCTCAGCGCCCCCGCATTGAGGGCCACGGGATGAAGTTGCGCACCGGCACGCTTGATGCCGACCGCGCTGGCCGAATGCAACAGCGAGGCCGTCAGCACCGCGGCGACGCCCAACCAGGCCTGACCTTCCAGGCGCAGCCCGGCGCCGAAGACGAAACACAGGCCCAGCATGCCGAGACCGATGCCGGCGAGACGCGCGGGCGAAGGGAAGGGGTCGCCCAGCCACAGGGTCGCCATGACGCCCGTGGCGAACGGCGTCAGGCCGAAAAGCACGGAAATGAAGCCCGAGGGGATGAACTGCGCCCCCCAGTAGGTGCACATCATGGAACCGAATACGCCCAGGGCCGCGGCGGCGTAGGCGCGTACCGCCTCCCGTCCCCACGGAAATTCCACGCGCAGCAGGCGCAGCATGACGAAGCAGAGCACTGCGCCGATGACCATGCGCGCGGTCACGCCGAAAATGAAACCGGCGTCCATCGCGCTCCACTTGATGGCGAGTGGCGTGGTCGACCAGATGAGGATGACGCCCAGATAGGCGGCAGGCACGTACATTCCGCACTCCCTGAAACGAAAAAGGCCGCAGCTTGCACTGCGGCCTTTCGAGTGTTCCTGAAAGAAGACTGACTAGGGACGACCCGGGGCACGCAGCCTGACGATGCGCGGCCATACGGCGCGCATTGCGCAGGGTCGTACCACAAAACGTTTCGTCACCATGGGCGAGAGTGTCGTCGAGTGCGACCACCCGGTCAAGCGGGGAGCCCGTAACGGGCTCCTGATACAACGAGGGCGGATGACGAATCCGTTCGTTACTTCAGCCCGTCTTGCGCCAGTCCGTGTAGCCGTCGAGTTTGCCGTTGCGGCCGTCTTCGTACCCTGCTTCGTAGCCTTCGGTGACGAATTGGGGACCGCGCGGGGGATTGTGCAGATAGCCGCAAGCCCAGCCGTCGATGTACTGCCAATCCACCCCGGCCTTCTGCATGGTGTCGAGCATCTGATAGTAGGTGTTGTCCATTGCACGTCTCCGCGTTGAAACCTGACAACCATAGACGGCCTTTAACTTAGTGTTTTGCTCGGCCTTGTCAACCCGAGGAAATTCATGGGTTTGCCACGCATCGGGCAGCGGCGCGCAAGAGGCGACGGCGCAAAAAAACGCCCCGAAGGGCGTTTTGGAGAGACGACGAGGAGAGCTCACGACCGTTGTTGTTCCACCCGCTCCAGGTCTTCGCGCCGGTTTTGCAGGAGGGTTTCGTAGATTTCGCGGGCGATCAGGTCGTCCGGGTCGTTGCTGTGGAGAGGCAGCTTGGCGAGTTGCGCCTGATAGTGGGCGATTTCGTTCAGCAGCTGAGCCTTCGAAGGTGTGGGCATGGAACCATCCTTGGCTTTATTGGTTATCCTCGCGGCCTACTGTGCCCCACATCGATCCGCGTGTCAGTAGGACTTTTCTGATTCCACTGCCGGAGTACGAAGGCATTTCATTTCACGGCCCGACCTGCGCCACGGGCCCGTTGCCCGACGCGAGCAGCGCATGGAGCAAGCCGTCCCGGTCGTAGATGTCGTCACGGAAATGCAGTTCGTTGAGTTCGTTCACCCAGGCCGTGAAGTACAGCAGGTAGATGGGCAGCGGGTCCGCCAGTTGCACCTGGTGCGGGCGGCGTGCTGACGCTTTTTCCGCCAGGTTCTGCGCCTGCCACTGCCCGCCCAGGAGGAACATGGCCAGGCCGTCCGGATCCTCCACACGAATACAACCCGAGCTCAGCGCGAGGCTGCGGCTGCGGAACAGACGATGGTTCGACGTGTCGTGCAGGTAGATGGCCGGCGTGTCCGCGAGTATGAACTTGAAACGTCCCAGGGCGTTGTGCGGACCCGGCTCCTGGCGCAGCGTATAGGGAAAGCGCTGTGAGGCATAACGCGTCCAGTCGATGGTGGCCGCATCCACTTCCTTGCCTTGCCCCCGCAGATCGCTGAACACCTTCAGTTGCAGGCGATTGAGCAGGTCGGGTTCCGCCGCGATGGCGGGAAGCAGGTCCTCGTGCAGCACGGTCTCGGGCACGTACCAGTAGGGATTGAACACCACCGAGGTGACGTGCGTGGCGAGCGCCGGCGTCTGGCGCTGGTCGCGGCCGATGATCACGCGCATTTCGCGGATGGGCAAGCCCCGTCGTAAAGCGCCAGTTCGAAGCCCGCCATGTTCACCATCGCGTAACGGGCAGGCAGCCGGCGCGGCAACCACCGCCAGCGCTCCATGTTGAGCACGATGCTGCGGATGCGTTCCCGCACCGGCACGTTCAACACGGCGCGCGTCCCTTCGCCGATCACCCCGTCCGGCTCCAGTCCGTGCAGTTGCTGAAAATGCCGCACGGTCTTTTCAAGTTCCTCGTCGAACAGGAGTTCGTCGGCCACGGGCAGGTCACGCAGCAGGCCGGCCATGATGAAGCGCGTGCGCAACACCGGCACGCGCGGGTCGCGCATGCCCAGCTTCAGCGGCTTATTGCCTGCGAGCAGCACGGGCCAGCCGCCGCGCCGTTCCACCGCGTGATAGCGGGCGAGCGCCACGCGCAAGCGGCGATAGCCTTCGTGTTCGGGCGCCATGGACTCCAGCACGGCGGCGGCGCTGCGCGATGGGAGCGCATCCGCCAGCGCCTGCGGATAATCGAAAGGCTCCATGGGGATGCGCCAGGCCGGGTCCACGTCCTGGGGCGGCACGCGGCCTTCGCGCACATCGCGGGCGTAACTCAGGAATGCGTCGGAAAGCAGCAGATCCAGTTGCGCCAGCTGCACCACGTCTTCGGCGCCGCTCACCAGGGCCTCGATGGCGTCGGGGTGATAGCGCGCCGGATTCAGACCTTCTATCCACGCGCGGCGCAGACGTTCGAGCACGTCCGCCGTCTGCAAGGTCACGCCCGCTTCCTCGATCCAAGCCGGCGCGTAATCACGCATGCGATAGAAGCGCTGCAGATCCGCCGTGCTGTGCACCGTCTCGCCGTTGACGCCTGCCGTCGGCGCCACCGCGACCAGGTGTCGCAACAGATCGCTCACTTCACCCAAGGTGCGCGCATCGGCGGGCCAGCGCACGCCCGCGGCGGCAGGCGCCGCGCACAACAGTCCCGCCATGGCCAGCGCAGCCAGTCGAAGCGCCAGTTGCCTCATGGCGCGCCCTCGCCGAACAGCAGCGCGTAAGGACGGGCGATATCGCGCTCCAGTTCGGCCGGCGAGAAGGCCCCTGCCTTGCGCACCCACTCGCGGCCCTCGAAACACACCACGACGACGGGCACCGTAAACACCCCATGCGCCGCGGCGAGCGCCGGTGTGGCGCCGGTTTCCACGCGCGCGACGGCGATCCGGGGAAAACGGGCCGAGAGCACGGCCAGCAGCTTGGGCCACAGCGCCGCGCACACGCCGCATTCCGCGCTGCCGAAATAGCCCGCCGCAGCGGGGTGCGCGCGGACGAATGCGTCGTAGGCGGTGGGAGTGTCCAGCGCTGTAACCATGGAGAGACCCTGAGGTGTTGCGGGATTATTCAGGAGGGGTGCGCCCCGGTCAACGCACGCGGGGAGACGCGGGTTTGTCGGCCGGCAACGGATTGATCCGCGCATCCGTACCGCGTGGATGGACAGGCGATAGTGTGGGCGCGAGGACATCTTGCTCGTGACCAACGCGGCACTCCGGTGGCGGTTACGTCCGTCGGCCTTCCCGTCACCGAAGCACCGGCTGAAGCAGTCTTACGCCCGTTCGTGGGAACCGTGCACGGGATGACGAAGGCGAATGGTTAGGATGGTAAACGCCTTGAGCGTAGTCACGGCCCGCACTGCGTCAAGCGCACTCCCATGCGCAACGTGTGGAAATTGCCGCATTTCCAAGGCTTTTTGACCTTTTCGGAAGTGCTCGCCGATAATTGCCAGCAACTCCTTTGCAAAGGTGCAGCGGCGATGGCATTGGATCTGAACGAACAGGAGCGTGGCCGTCTCGCGCAACTGGTGATGAACATCTTCGAAGACTGGCGCATCGACAGCGACGACCAGAAGGCGTTGCTGGGCCTGCCGGAGAAGGAAAGCGTTCGCACGCTGTCACACTTTCGCCAGGGCAAGCCGTTGCCTGACGAGGAAGACATCATTGAACGCGCGCGCCACGTGCTCGGCATCCAGAGTTCGCTGCAGCGCACGTTCCCGCTGAACGCCAACATGCCCAAGTTCTGGCTGTGTCACCGCAACAAGGCGCTCAAGGGTTTTCCGCTGCAGATCATGCTGGAGGAAGGCCTGCCCGGCATGCACCGGGTATGGCGTCATCTCGACTGCACGCTCAACTGGGTGTAGCCGGGCGGAACGGGCGAACGTGACTCAGGGCCTGGCGATCCAGGCGGCCGAATAGCCCGCCTTCTTTGCATTCTCGACCACGTAGGCACGCGCGGCCTCGGCGCTGGTGAAGCCGACCACGGCCACGCGGTACCACGTACGGCCGTCCCGTTCGGCGGGGACGATCTGCGCGTTCATGCCCTGGGCACGGGCGCGCTTGAGCTCCACTTCCGCGCCGGCCCGTTCCGTGAACGAAACCAGGTTCACCTGCCAGCTCTCGCGGGCGGCAACCTTGGCCGGTGGCAGCGTGGCGGGTTCGTTCCTGGTTGCGGTCTTCGCATCCTGGGCGGGCGCGGCGGGCGCCGCCGCCAGCCTTTGCTCCACGGCGACCAGAGCCGCGTGCAATTCGTCGATGCGCTTTCCGAGCGCGTCCATGTCGCGCGGATAGCTCTCGGTGATGTCGCCCACCGGGCCTTCCAGGCGCGCCGACATCGCGGCCAGGCGCTGCTTCAGCGCAGCCACCTCGGCGCCGAGGGCCGGGTCCGGGGCGACGGCCGCCGGTTCCTTGACCGCACCGAAACTCGCCCATCCGGCGCCGATGGCGATGAGCAGGGCCGCCGTGCTCATGGCCACCGCGGCGACGCCGAGGGGCGCCGGTCGCTGCGCACCGCCCGGTGCGGAACGCGCTGTCGTGGGTGACGCGGGGGTGACGGTCGCAGCCGCTGTCTCGGCCCTGGATGCACGCGGCTTTGCCGTGACGGCCAGATCGAAATCGTCGTCCTTGAGCAGCCCGTGGACCAGGGCCTCCACGTGCTCCGGGGCGCTGAAATCGGCCACGGGCGCGGAGCTGGCCGCGACGGCGGGCGCAGTCTCGGGAGCTTCGGTGCGGGACGTGCGGAGGTTGGCGGACGCCGCTTCGGGGTCCTTTTCAAAGGCGTCGAGGAAGGCCTCCAGTTCGTCGAGGCTCTCTTCGCTCGCGCCCTTGGCGCGCGCCTTGTCGGAGGCTTGCGCGAACAAGTCTTCGAATTCCGGCTCGTTGCCGCCGGAACCCGATGTGTCCTGATCTCTTGCCATGAATATTCCTCGCTAACCTGTCGGCGGCGCCTCCCCGCAGGCCCGAGGAAGGGTAGCAATTTCGAATCCGCCCGCCAAACCGCTATTCAGGTGAAAGTTGGAGACAAATCGAGTTAATGCAGTAGCGTTTACCTGTAGGCGGCGGACCGTCGTCGAACACGTGGCCCAGGTGGGCCCCGCAGGTGGCGCACATCACCTCGGTCCGGTGCATGCCGTAGCTGAAGTCGTCCGCCAGGACCACCGCGTCGTCGGCCACGGGCGCGGTGTAGCTGGGCCAGCCCGTTCCCGACTCGAATTTTTCTTCCGCGCGAAACAGCGGCGAGCCGCAGCAGACGCAGTGATAGACACCGGGCGCATGGCTGCCGCAATAGGCGCCGGAGAAGGGTTGTTCGGTGCCGCGCCGGCGGCACACGGCGTACTGCTCGGGGGTAAGCTGTGCCCGCCACTCGGCGTCGGACTTGTGTACCTTGAAATTCATGGGTAGCTCCTTCAGAGCTTTATAGTCGTCCCCCAAGCAAAACGGAAGGCTGCATTGCACTGGCATCAGGCCGGGTTTATCTTGCTTCACCCCCTTCGCCCGGAGAGCCGCCATGGCCGTCATCGAGGACAACGAAACCTACGAGCAACAACAGCTGGCGCTGCTGCGCAATCTGCTGCTCGCCATCAAGGATGAACTGGAGAGCGCCGACCTGGACTACGACCAGGTGGCCGAGCTTACCGGCCGCATCGGCTATGCCGTGGCCTCCACCCTCGATGGCCAGCAGCTCGGCGACGAGGCGACACTGCGCCCGCGCCTCGCCTTCGCCAAAGATGGAGGCGGCCGGGAGCAACTGGTCGTGAACGAGCGCGGCTCCTACCTGCACGAGCTGGTGTACAGCCTGTTCGCCGAGGTCTTCGACGAAGACGAGGAGGAAGACGATCTCGACGAGGAGGAGCTGGAGGAAGAACTGGAAGAGGACGAGGAATTCGGGGAAGAGGACGACGAGGACGACGGCCCCGATCGCGTCCACTGAACCCGCTCTGCCGGGAAAAACGCCGCGCGCTTCAATGCAGCCCGGCGCAGGCGGCGAAGCGGCGCAGCACGGCGGCGGCATGCGGTGAAGGCCCGCTGCGGGCCAGAACGGCGGCAGGGTCCTTGCCCTCTTCGTGCAGACGCGCGCTGTAGCTTTGCGCGTAGGCGCGCACGATGCCTTCGTCGAATTCCGGGTGGAACTGCACCCCGGCCGCACAGGGCCCGATGGCGAAGGCCTGATGCGGGTCGCCGTCACTGGAAGCTAGCAGCTGCGCGCCGGGCGGAAGTGTGAGCACTGACTGGCGGTGACTGGCCTGGGCCCGGAACCGCTCAGGCGCACCGGCGAACAGCGGATGGGCCTGCGCCCCCGGCGCCAGCCGCACCTCCACCGTGCCCACCTCCACACCGCGCGGGTTGTAGTCCACGCGCCCGCCCAGGGCCTGGGCCAAAATCTGATGCCCGAAGCAGATGCCGAGCACCGGGACGCCGCGGGCCACCGCGTCCGCCAACCAGCGCTCCACGGCCCGCATCCAGGGCAGGCGCTCGGTCACCATGGCCCCGGAGCCGGTGATCACCACGGCGGATACCTGGTCCAGCGCAGGCAGCGGCGCGCCGCGGTGCACCGCGACCACGTCGGCGGCATCGCGCGCAAGGCCGAGCCCGGCGGCGATCCAGTCTTCGTAATCGCCCTCCCTGCCGGCGAGCGCGGCGATCTTGTCGCCCGCCTTGAGAATGCAGGGCCGGCACATGTCGCTATCCCCGGAAGGCCTCGTCCGAGGCCAGGTAGGCCGTTTCTTCGGGCGTGCTGGTGCGGCCGAGCGCGGCATTGCGATGGGGGAAGCGCCCGAAGCGGCGGATGAGATTGCGATGATGGCGTGCCCAATACAGGTTCACGGGCAGGCCCAAGGCCTCGTACAGGGCGACGGAATCCTCCTGATCGGCCAGCGACTCGCTGTGCATGAGCGGCAGGTAGAGAAAGGCGCGCCCCTCGGGCGGGAGCCCTGCGCCCCACTGCCGCGCCAGCGCCGTGCGCGTCACGGCCCGGGCCTTCGCCTCGGTGGAGAACGCCTCGGCGCGTCCGCGGAACATGTGCAGCGGGAACTGGTCGAGCACGATCACCAGCGCCAGTGCGCCCTCCGGGCCATCGGCCCAGGCGTCCAGCTCGCCGCGCGCCGCGGCCTGCCATGTGGCATGAAAACGGGCGGTGATCTCGCGATCGAAGTCGGGGGTGGAATCGAACCAGCGCGGCCGCGCCTCGTCAGAAAACCAGAAGTCGAGTACGTCTCTGGGGGTCATGCCTGCGCCGGTGCCGGTAGCTTGTGCTGACAGTCTACCAGCCGTAGCGAAGCCGGAAGCCGCACGTCGCGAGAGGTTCAATCCACCTCGAAGGCGCCCACGTCCGCGGTGTCTGCGGATGCGGTCATGGCGGGTGCGGCCTGCCTGTCGGCGAAGCCCCATTCCAGCAGCCGCATGGCGGCATTGGTACGCACCTTGCCCGAGGGCGCGCCCAGCACCACGGCCAGCAGGCTGCGGCCGTCGCGGGTGGCGGTGGCCACCACGGAAAAGCCGGCGCCGCGCGGGTGATAGCCGGTCTTGAAGCCGTCGGCCCCCTCGAAGCGCTGCAGGAAGCGGTGATTGGTGTTGGTGAGCATGAAGCTGCCGTCGCGCACATAGTCGAGACGGGTCGCCGCCCATTCGCGCACCAGCGGATACTTCATGAGCGCCTTGGCAACGATGGCCAGGTCGTGGGCACTGGTCCGATTGGGCTTCTGGCCCTTGCGGCGATCCGGCGGCAGGCCGTGGGCGTTGGTGAACTGCGTGTCGCGCATGCCGAGCTGGCGCGCGCGCGCGTTCATCATGGCCACGAAGGTCTCCTGCGAACCGCCGATGTGCTCGGCCACGGCGAAGGCAGCGTCGTTGGCGGAGGCGATGATCACCGACTTGAGCAGATCGCGCAGCGGAAACACCTCGCCGTGCTTCAGGTAGATCTGGTGACCGCCGATGCGGCTGGCCGCCGCGGAGACCGTGTAGGTATCGTCGAGGTGCAGTTCGCCGCGCTCGATGCGCTCCATGGCGAGCAGCGCCACCATCATCTTCACCAGCGAGGCGGGATCGACGGGCTCGTGTTCGCGATGGGCGTAGAGCACCTTCTCGTCGGAGAGATCGACGACGAGCGCCGCGTTGAGCTGCCCGGTCACCTGCGCCGGATCCTGGGCCGCCCAGGCACCGGTGGCAACGAGTGCGAGGCACGACAGTACGGCAGCGCGGCGAAAACGGTGCAGCAGCGACATGGGCATGGTCAGGCGTCTGACGGGGGCGGGCAGCGTGTGCACGCCGTGAAAACATGGTCTGCGATCACCGATCGCAGCGGCAGGGCGCCAATTTATCACGAACGATGCAATGGTTTGAGCGATGTTTCGCGAAAGAAACCGTGAGCGTGCAATTTCCGCCGGAAATGCGCCCTCGGCGTTCTGCTCTCAGAACCGGCCGATCTTTACCAGGCGCTTCTGCCAGTAAGGATCGGCGAGGGAGGCGTACTGCACGGACTTGCCCGAGGAAGGGGCGTGCACGAAGCGGCCATCGCCGACGTAGATGCCCACGTGGGAAGGCTTGTTGTCGATCACGAAGAACAGCAGGTCGCCGGCGGTGAGCCGCGCCATGTGCACGGCGTGGCTGCGCGCGTACAGCACCTCCGTGGTGCGCGGCACCTCGCGACCGGTGCGCGCGAAGGCGTAATGCACCAGCCCGCTGCAGTCGAAACCGTGCGGACTCGCGCCCCCGAAGCGGTAGGGCTTGCCCACCATGGACTGCGCCACCACGGCCACCTGGCTGCCCATGGGATCGGGCTGCGCCGGCGCCGAACTGCAGGCGGACAACACCGTCGCCAGCAGGGCGACCATGGCCAGGCGCAGGACTTTTCTTGCGGTAACCATGATGCGGAACGTTAAGTCAGCAGCCAGGCTTTTTCCACACGGGCAACGCGCGGTGTGACGGGCGCACGCTGTCGCCGATCACGGAAAGAACGGCGCCAGGGAGAACCAGAGGATGAACAGGATGACGGCGGCGTAGCCCACGGCGCGCAGCGGGTGCAGGCGCAAGCGATCCAGCAAGGTCTCGTTGCGCCCGGCCTCGCACAGCGCCGCATACTCGCTGCGCGCCCGCTGCGCGCGCTCGTCCTGATAGGCGTCGATCAACTGCCGCGCGCGGGCGAGGTCGCCGGAGTCATCGCGCAACCAGATCGCAGCCAGAGAGATGCCGAAGCGTCCGCCGTTGGTTTCGTAGAACTCGATACCGTGGGTGGCCAGCAGTTCCCGCACATCGTCGGCTTCGTCCTCGGGAACGCCGTTGAGCCTGAAGAGGAGAATGGGCATGACGGCAGGCTAGGGAATCACGCCGGCAAAGAAAAGGGGGCAACGCCTCTCGCGCATGTTCATTGCCCGGCCGCGCTCTCCACCACCACCTGCTGCACCGGGAGCGGCGCGTCGGTGTAGCTCACGCGCAGGCGCGCGGTGCGGCCGGTGGAGCCCCAGTGCATGAACTCCTGGCAGACGGTCTGCGGATCGGCGCCCGGGCCGGGCTCGCCCACGACGCGGCCGTTGACGGGGTGCTCGCCCGGCGCGAGCTGCGCCTGTGACCAGGGGCTCGGGTCATCCTGTTCGCGCACGTAGCGCTCCACCGCGACGGGCCGTGTGCCGGGCGGCAGCCCGGCACACAGCGTCACGCGCTCGGCATCGGCCTCGCTGCACGGCAGCTCATCCGCCCCGGAGCGCACCACGCAGGCCGCCAGCGTCACTGCGGCGATCACGCTGTGGTCCTGCGCAGCCGGCGTCGCCGCCGGCGGTGCGTCCGCCTCGTCGTGCGCGCCGCTGGCGCGTTCCAGGCGCGCCGCCAGTTGGTCCAGCTGGGCGAGGCGCGCGCGCAGCTCCGCTTCCATGGACAGTGCCGCCTCGCGGCCGCGGGTCGTGAAATACTGCGACAACGCGAAACCGCCCACCGCGGACGCCACCGTCAGCACCAGCACCGCGGCCACGGGTCCACGGCGGGTCTTCTTGGTGACCGGCGCGCGGCTCTCGCGCGCCTTGATCTCCTTGCGCCAGGCGATGCGCAACTGGATCAGTGACGCCGTGATGGTGGCGGTGGCGCCGATGAGCGAGGCGATGAGCGCCGCCACCGGCATGGAAAGGCTGGAAACATCCAGTGTCATCATTGTCTTGGGGCCGAGGGGAAGGTGGGTGTGGCAGTTGGTTTTTGAGGCACCACTCTACCGGAAGGCGGCCGCGTTTCTAAGCTGGTCATCGCGGCGGCTTTGTGAACCAATCGGCTTTTTCCACGGGATCCCGGGCGGCCCGGGCTAAGCTTCCTGGGTGCCGTCGTCGGGGGAGTCGGGATGGACCCCTTCGCCCAGTACGCATTGTTCCTTGCCAAGAGCGCCACCGTCGTGCTCGCCGTGCTGCTTGCGGCCCAGGCCCTCATGCGCCTGTTTGCGCGAGGACGCGAACGCGCCCGCGAGCGCCTGCAGGTGCGCCACCTCAACCACCGCTACCGCCTCATGGCCCAGCGCATCGAAGCGGCCATGCTCTCCGGGGCCGATTACCGGCGCGCCATCCGGGCATGGAAGCGCGAGGCCAAAGCGCCCGGGCGCGGGCCCTGCCGCCTGTTCGTGCTCGACTTCCGGGGCGACATGAAGGCGAGCGCGGTGGCCACCCTGCGCGAGTCGGTCACCGCCGTGCTGCTGGTGGCCCGGCCCGGGGACGAGGTGGTGTTGCGGCTGGAAAGCCTCGGCGGCATGGTGGCCCCCTACGGCCTGGCCGCCTCGCAACTGACGCGCATCCGCGACAAGGACATCCCTCTCACCGTGTGCGTGGATACCGTGGCGGCCAGCGGCGGCTACATGATGGCCTGCGTGGCCAACCGGCTGCTGGCAGCGCCCTTCGCCGTGGTGGGCTCCATCGGCGTGGTGGGGCAGCTGCCCAATTTCCACCGCCTGCTCAAGCGGCACGACATCGACGTGGAGCTGTTCAAGGCCGGCGATTTCAAGCGCACGGTCACCCTGTTCGCCGAGAACACCCCTGAGGGCAAGCGCCACTTCCAGGGCAAGATCGACGACATCCATCGGCTGTTCAAGGAATTCGTGGCCCGCTACCGGCCTCAACTGGACCTGGAGAAAGTGGCCACCGGCGAATACTGGCACGGCAGCCGCGCGCTGGAACTGGGCCTGGTGGACGACCTGCAGACCTCGGACGACTACCTGCTGGAGGCCAGCCGGCGCGCCGAGCTATACGAGGTGCACTACGGCGCGGAGCGCAGCCCGCCCTGGTGGCGCCCGTAAGCAGCGAAAAAAAGAAAACCCCGCCGAAGCGGGGTTTTCGGGGTCAGGCACCCGTCGTGATCAGATCACGACGATGTTGCTGGCCTGGGGACCCTTGGGGCCGGTGGTCACGTCGAAACGCACCGCCTTGCCTTCCTGCAGGGTCTTGAAACCGGTGCCCTGGATCGCGCTGAAGTGCGCGAACACGTCGGGACCGCCGTCGTCCTGGGTGATGAAACCGTAGCCCTTGGCTTCGTTGAACCACTTCACGACACCTGTCGCCATGACTAATACCTTCTTGAAAAAATGAAAATGAGGGATTGCGTACAGGCTATGCAATGGAATTCGAGAAGTAACCGGGAGGGAACTGCTTAAACTGCCAATAACACGATCTGTAAGCAACGGCAACTATAGGCTGTTTCGCAGTCCCGCGCCACACATATTTTTACAAGTCCTGAGAGAATAACGAACCAGGCGGTATTTGTCTCACCATTTCCTTCACTGCCGTGCCGCTGGCGCGACGGCTTTGCGCCAAGAGTGATCGCCTTCGCGCTTCGCCCCAGCGCGGGAAGCATAATGCGCGGGCACGTAGGCACGAGCGGAGGCCCGCCATGACAAAGCTTGTAGAGTGGTCCGATGAACTGAGCGTCGGAATTGCGGAGATCGACGACCAGCACAAGAAGCTGGTGGAGATGCTGAACCGGATGCACGAGGCCATCACCGAACAACGCGGCTCCTCGGTGACACGCCCCATCCTCAACGAAATCGCGGAATACACGCGCGTTCATTTCGCCACGGAAGAGAGCCTGATGCGCGCGACCAACTACCCGGACTACGAAGTCCACAAGGCCCAGCACGAGGACCTGATCGCCCAGGTGCAGGACCTGCAAGCCAAGCTCGATGCGGGCAGCCACGCCATCAGTTTCGAACTGCTGCATTTCCTCAAGGGCTGGCTGACCCATCACATCATCGAGTCGGACAATCTGTACGGCCCCTATTTCCTGAGCCGCGGCGTGGCCGAGCCCGCCAAGCGGTCCTGGTGGAGCCGTCTGTTCGGCCGTTGACGGCGAAGCGCGGGAGCCGCGGCGCACGTGGCTCCCGCGCCGTGATTCAGCGCGGCGGCAGCACCGTGTAGTGGATGGTCATGGCATGGATGCGGCCGTCGCGAATCAGGTAGGAGTCGGCGCCGTCTTCCACGCGCGCGCCGTTGTCCGCCTCCGCAGTCCATTCAAGGAAACCCATCTCGCCGTCCGCCATCACGGTGCGATAGGTCCAGCGTCCGCCCGGCAAGTGCTCGTTCAGCAAACGCACCTTCGCACGCACGCCCTCCAGCCCGCGGAACACGCCGTAGCTCGTCAGAAGCACGATGTCCTCCGCGGACCAAATCCCCTTCGAAGTCCCAGGACCTGGCCAGTTCCAGGTGATCATCGAGCACCTCGCGCGCCGAGCACCGTCGCATGTCCATGACCGTTCTCCCGCTTCACGTTAGTCCGGGCCGCTGCTATGTTCTTCTCTCACAACAACAATCCGGAGAGGGACCATGCGTAAACGTGTAGCACTCCTTGTCATCGCGCTCGGCTGGTGCGCAGCCGGTTTCGCCGCAGAGACGCGCGTGATCTGGCACGGCCACGCCACCTTCGAGGTGGTCACCCCCAAGGGCGCCGTGCTCATGATCGACCCCTGGCTCAAGAACCCGAAGAATCCCGCGGCCGCAGGGGGCAAGGACCCGCTGGCGCAGGTGAAGCGGGTGGATTACATCCTGCTCACGCACGGCCATACCGATCACATCGCCGACGCCGCCGACCTGGCGAAGAAGACCGGCGCCACGCTGGTCGCCATGCCCGAACTGGGCCGGCAGATGGTGAAGCTGCGCGGCTACCCGGAGGGCCAGTTCGGCATGCCCACCATGATGAACATGGGCGGCGAGATCCGCATCGCCGACGGCGAGGTGCGCGTGGCCATGACGGACGCCAGGCATTCCGCCGGCATGGACAACCCGCTGGCGGAAAAGGACCCCAATGCGCCGGCCGTGGTGTACGCGGGCACTCCCGCCGGTTTCGTGGTGAGCATCGAGGGCGGCCCGGTGATCTACCACACGGGCGACACGGACTATTTCTCCGACATGCAGTACATCGGCGAGCGCTATGCGCCCGACCTCGCCCTGCTCTCGGCAGGCGGGCACTTCACCATGGGACCCGAGGTGGCGGCCCGTGCGGCCAAGGCCGTGGGCGCCCGCACCGCCGTGCCCATGCACTGGGGCACCTTCCCCCTGCTGGCGCAGGACATGAAGGCCTTCGTGGCCGAGGCCGGGCGGCTGCGCGTGGGCGCGCGCGTCATCGAACCGGGCCAGGCCCTGGTGTTCGAAGGCAAGACCCTCAAGTGATGCACAGCGGCGGGGCCATGCCCCGCCGCGTCCTCAGAACGGCCACCACCACGGTCCTTCCAGCTCCGCGCGGCAGGTCTTCAGTTGCGCGTTGTAGCGCGCCGCGCGTGCCTCGACCTTGCGCGCCACGTCCATCAGCCAGGGTTTCTTCAGATAGGTCTTGCGCTGATAACCGCCGTGACCCTCGTGATAGGCGAGGTATTGCCGACGCGCATCCCATTTGGAGATCCCCAGGGTGCGCTGGCTGATGTCGCTGTACCAGCCGATGAATTCCACCGCGTCGGCGAAATCGTCGCGCGAGGCCATCCAGTTGCCGCTCTTGCGCTGGTACCAGGACCAGGTCTCGTCCTTCACCTGCGCGTAGCCGTAGGCGGTGGAGGCGCGCCGCCAGGGAATGAAGCCCAGCAGATAACGGCGCGGCGTCTTCGCGTCGGCGTTGAAGCGGGATTCCTGATGCACGATGGCGAGCTGCACGTGCTGGGGCAGACCGTATTTCTCCTGCACCCGTTTGGTGGCGCGATACCAGCCCCGGTATTCCTCGAAAATGGCGCAGGAATTGTCCAGGTTGCGCGGCGGCGCCGTGGTGCAGCCTGCGAGCAGTGTGACGGCGATGAGCGTGATCAGTGGACGCATGATTCCCCGGGGCGTTCTCGGTCTGGCGGGTGAATTCTGCTGCAAGACGCCGGGTCGGCGCCACCACGGCGCGGGGCGTGGTCGTCAATCGCTTGAAGGGTCCTGCGCAATCGCGTGGGCGGTTTTTCCGCGGAGTGTTCATGGAGGACGGAGCGCGACCGCCTAGGCTCAAGATGAGGCTGATAAAGGCAAACTTGTTGAAAGACAAGGGCGCAAAGCCACCGGTCTAAGGGATGCGTCCTTCGGGACTAACTTTCTAGGATCGCGGGGCTGCCAGCCTCCTCCACTCTCCTTTGGTACGGCCGCCGACACAGGCGGCGCTTTTTTGCGCCGCGAAGGCGCGCCGCCGCTCTCTATACTCCGATCAACGGCGCGGTCGCCGCGGGAAATCACCATGGCAAGGCCCCACTGGTACGCGGAAGACAAGCAGCTCACCGTGCGCATGCTGGTGGTGATGTTCCTCCTCGCCGCGCTCTACCTCGGCTTCATCGCCGTGCTTTGGAGCAGCGGCATGTCCATGGCCGGCGTAGTGCTCATCGCGGCGGTGCTGCTCGGCTTGCAGTATTACTACTCCGATCGCATCGTGCTGTGGTCCATGGGGGCGCGCGAGGTGACGCCCGAAGAGGCGCCTGACCTGCATGCCACGGTGGAGAGGCTGTGCGCGCTGGCGGATCTGCCCAAGCCGCGCATCGCCGTGGTGAACACCTCCTTGCCCAATGCCTTCGCCACCGGCCGCAGTCCCAAGGCCGCGGTGGTGGCCGTCACCACCGGTCTGCTGCAGCGTCTCGATGCGGGTGAGCTCGAGGCGGTGCTGGCCCACGAGCTGAGTCATGTGCGCCATCGCGACGTCATGGTGATCACCCTCGCCAGCTTTTTCGCCACCTTGGCGCAACTGCTCATGCGCCGCCTGATGTGGGCCGGCGCCTTCGGCGGACGCCGGCAGAACGCGGCGGGCGTCGCGTTGGTTTACCTGGCCTCGCTGGCGGTGTGGGTGATCAGCTTCTTTCTCATCCGCGCCCTGTCGCGCTATCGCGAACTGGCGGCGGACCGCGGCGCGGCGGTGATCACCGGCGCGCCCTCGCGGCTGTCGTCGGCGCTGGTGAAGATCAGCGGCAATCTGCAGCGCATCCCCACGCGTGACCTGCGCGAGGTGGAAGCCATGAACGCCTTCCTCATCTTCCCGGCCGCCACCGGCGACGTGATGTCCGAGTTGTTCGCCACCCATCCGCCGCTGGACAAGCGGCTCGCGCAACTGCGGCGGCTGGAGCGGCAGATGGAAGGGCGATGAGACTGCTCGATGCGCTGCTCGGCCGTTCACGGCCGGTGAAGTCGTCGCTCGAACCGCTGTTCGCCATGGCCACCGCGTCGGTCACGCTCACCGTCGAACTGGGCCTCGCCCCTGCCGGCCGCGCCGGCGTGTGCCTGCGGCCGGTACGTTCCACGCGCTTTGCCGAGGCCGAGGCGGAAGTGCGCGCCATCCTCGCCGACGGCCACACGCGCGTCGATTTCCTGCGCGACGGCCACGGCTTTCTCTGGGTGGTCCTGCAGAACGCCGCCATGGAAGACCTCATCGCAGCCATGCACATGGCCAGCCTGACCTTGCAGGAACACGGTTTCGGCGAACAGCTCCTGGCGGCGGTGTTCGCGTTCCGGCAGGGCATGAAGCCGGTCTACTGGATCTACAACTACAAGCGCGCTGCCTTCTATCCCCTCGTGCCCGGCGTCGGCGAACACCAGCGCGACAACGCGGCGGAGCTGCGGCTGCAATCGCTCATGGAACACGAGCTCCCGCTGGAAAAGGAGCAGGAACGCTGGTTCCCGCTGTGGGACATGCCGCTTTGATTTGCCTACACGCGTTCCCCGTAGGGGCCGACATCGTCGGCGAATGCGCGGTTCGACAGGCCACAGCGGCTGAAAGGCATTCGCCCACGGTGTGGGCTCCTACAACCCACCTTCTTCCGTAGGAGCCGACATCGTCGGCGAATTGCGCCGGCCGGTGAGCCACGGCGGCTGAAAGGCATTCGCCCACGGTGTGGGCTCCTACAACGGCCTTCTTCCGTAGGAGCCGATATCGTCGGCGAATTGCGCGGGTCCGGTGAACCACGGCGGCTGAAAGGCATTCGCCCACGGTGTGGGCTCCTACACCCGCCTGCTTCCGTAGGAGCCGACATCGTCGGCGAATTGCGCCGGCCGGTGAGCCACGGCGGCTGAAAGGCCTTCGCCCACGGTGTGGGCTCCTACAACCGCCTGCTTCCGTAGGAGCCGACATCGTCGGCGAATGCGCGGTTCGACAGGCCACAGCGGCTGAAAGGCATTCGCCCACGGTGTGGGCTCCTACGACGGCCTTCTTCCGTAGGAGCCGACATCGTCGGCGAATGCGCGGTTCGACAGGCCACAGCGGCTGAAAGGCATTCGCCCACGGTGTGGGCTCCTACAACGGCCTGCTTCCGTAGGAGCCGATATCGTCGGCGAACGCGCGGTTCGACAGGCCACAGCGGATAAAAGGCGTTCGCCCACGGTGTGGGCTCCTACAACCGCCTGCTTCGGTAGGAGCCGACATCGTCGGCGAACGCGGCTTCGGTCACCGCCGCGGATGAAAGGCGTTCGCCCACGGTGTGGGCTCCTGCGACGGCCTTCTTCCGTTGGCGAATGCGCGGCCTCAATAGGTCGCCGTGGCCTGTCCCGCCGCGTTTCAGCCCGGCACCACGCCCTCGCCCGTGAACAGCGCCTTGATGTCGTCCAGGTGCATGGAGGGACTGGGGAGGACCACGTCCGAGGTGACCAGTTCGTCATCGGCGACGGGCTTGCCGTGTTCGCGCACCAGTTGAAGCATCTGCTGGAACAGGGGCTCGAAGTCCTGACCGCTTTCGCCCGCGACCACGGCCACCAGCATGTCGTCGATCTCGTTCAGGCGATCGAGATAGGCGCTATCGAGTCGGTATTGGCCTTCGTCGAGAATCCGCACAATCATCCTTGCTCCTCCGTAGGCGCCCAGCCCGTGGGCGATGGTCGCGATTTCTAGGAAGGCCTCGCCTCCTGTGATCCCACCTGCTGTTTCAACGCGGCCAGTTCCGCTTCCACGCTCTGCGCGGCGGTCATCCGGGCCAGCTCGCGGTCCAGCCTGTCCGCCGCGGGCGAGCCGAGTTCGTCGAGAGTGCCGGCCGCCACCAGTTCGTCGATGGCGGAGGCGCGTGCACGCATGTCCTCGGTCTTGTTTTCCGCGCGTTCGATGGCGAGGCCGACGGACGCCATTTCCTCCGACAGCCCGGTGGCCGCCTCGCCGATGCGCACCTGCGCCTCGGCGGCGGAGTAGCGCGCCTTGGTGACTTCCTTGCGGCTGCGGAAGCCCTCCACCTTGGCGGCGAGCTTGGACTCGGCCGCTTCCAGGTTCTGTTGTTCCTGCTCCAGATCGGCGATCTGGTTTTGCAGCCCCTCGATCTGCCGGCTCGCGGCCTGCTTGCGCTGTATGGCCAGGCGGGCGAGGTCCTCGCGTCCCGCCGCGAGCGCGTCGCGCGACTGCTTCTCCAGCCTGGCGATGTTCCCGCGCAGCTTTTCCGCCTGCAGTTCCAGGCGCCGCCGCGAGGTCACCACTTCCACGATGCCGCGCTTCACGTCCTGCAGCAGCTCGCGTTGCTTGTCATAGGAGTAATCCAGCATGGCTGCGGGGTCCTCGGACGCCGACAGCATCTGGTTCATCTTGGCCTTGAGCAGGGTCGCCAGCCTGGACAGCACGCCCATGGAATGCCTCCTGTTTGCGCGCAGGCCGCGCGAGGCGGTGGGTCATCAATCCGAGCATAGGCCACGGCTGGACTACGGTAGAACCATGGCCCTGTCGCGCACACGCAGGCTCTTCGCGGCTGCCATGACGGCAGCGCCGCTGTTGGCGCGCGCGCACCAGGAAGCGGAAGCCATCGGGCCGATAGAGTTCATCACGCTCATCGCGCTTGGGTGCGCGGCCTTCGCCTACGGCCTGCGCGTGCGCGCGCTGTGGCGGCATCCACGTGATGCGCGCAGACTCCCGGCGTGGCGTGCGGCCTGCTTCGGTCTTGCGCTGTCGGCACTGGGAGCCGCGCTCGTCGGCCCCCTCGATGCGCTCGCGGCGACGAGCTTCAGCATGCACATGGTCCAGCACATGCTGATCATGGCGGTGGCCGCGCCGCTGCTGGCGCTGGGCGCGCCCATGGCGCCACTGCTGCGCGGCAGCCCGCCCGTGGTGCGTCGCTGGTTGCTGGGCCGGGCCGCGGCGCTCACACGCCCGTTCGTGGCCTTCCTGCTGCACGGCTTGACCGTGTGGTTCTGGCACGCACCCGGCCCCTATGAAGCCGCACTCGCCAGCGAACCGGTGCATGTGCTGGAGCACGGCAGCTTTTTGTTCACCGCCCTGCTGTTCTGGTACAGCCTGTTGCACGCAGGGCGCAACGCGGCCGCTCACCACGGTGCGGGGGCGTTCTGGTCCCTGGCCACGGTGATGCACTCGGGGCTGCTGGGTGCGCTGCTCACCTTCGCCACCACACCGCTCTACCCCAGCTATCGCCATGCCGCGCCCTTCGGCTGGACGGCGCTGGAGGATCAGCAACTGGCCGGGCTGGTCATGTGGGTCCCGGCAGGGCTGATGTACCTCACCGCCGGGTTGTATTCGATGGCCGCGTGGCTGCGCGCCGTGGAGGCCGGCGCGCATGTTGGGCATGGACGTGGTGAGACGACGCGGGCTGGAGGCTGACAGAAAGCTAGCTTTAGGGGAAGACGAGGGCAAACCGTGGAGTGTCGCCATGACCGATACCAAAGACCATTCCGATCGGCCTGCGGGCGAGGAGGCGGCGGCCAAGCCCAAGGCAAGCGGCCGCATCTCGGTGCGCATCGATACCAGCGAGCCCGAATGGGGCGATCCCGTCTGCGCCTGCGAGGCCGAACCCTATTGGCTGGAAGTCGCCGAAGAGCAGGAGCAGGAAACCAAAAAGGAAGAGGAAGACAGTAAACCCTGAGGCCGTGGGAGCGGCCTCAGGCCGCGATTTTTCATGCCGGTGCGACGGCCCCTGTCGCCCATGAATCCACGCCGGCGCGCGCTCCAACCCCTGGGGTATGATCGGCCGTCATTTCCCGGGAGCCACCGCATGGCCAGCAGTCTGTTCATCCTCATCGACGATATCGCCTCCGTGCTCGACGACGTCGCCGTGCTGGCGAAGGTCGCCGGCAAAAAGACTGCCGGTGTGCTCGGCGACGACCTCGCCCTCAACGCGCAGCAGGTCACGGGCGTGAATCCGGAGCGCGAACTGCCGGTGGTGTGGGCGGTGGCCAAGGGCTCGCTGATGAACAAGGCCATCCTGGTGCCGGTGGCGCTGGCCATCAGCGCCTTCGTGCCGTGGCTGGTGGTGCCGCTGCTGATGATCGGCGGCGCCTTCCTGTGCTTCGAGGGCGTGGAGAAACTGGCGCACCGTTTCCTGCACAAGGCCGAAGAGGAGGTGCACCACGCGCAGACCTTGCAGGCGCTGGCCGATCCGGCCGCGGATCTGGTGGCGCTGGAGCAGGAGAAGATCCGCGGTGCCATCCGCACCGACTTCGTGCTCTCGGCGGAGATCATCGCCATCACCCTCGGCACGGTCACCGACGCGCCCTTCCTCACCCAGCTCACCGTGCTGGTGGGCATCGCCGTCGCCATCACCGTGGGCGTGTATGGCCTGGTGGCCGGCATCGTGAAAATGGACGACGCCGGGCTGTACCTTTCGCAGCGACACGGCGAAGGCGCGTTAACGGCGCTGCAACGCCGCGTCGGCGCCGGCCTGCTGCGCGCGGCGCCCTGGCTCATGAAGGCCTTGTCCGTGGCCGGCACCGCGGCCATGTTCCTGGTGGGCGGCGGCATCGTGATGCACGGCATCCCGGCCGCCCATCACCTGGTGGAGAGCGCGACGCACTGGGTCGGCGCCCTGCCCGCCCTCGGCGGCATCCTCGCCGCGCTGACGCCGCCGCTGGTGAACGCGGTAGGCGGCGTGATCACCGGCGCGCTGGTGCTGCTGGCGGTGATGGCCGTGCAGCGCCTGCGCCGCCCGGCCATGGCCAAGGCCTGAGCTCTCCCGCGCCGTCAACGACAGCGCACCAGTTCCTCCTCGATCACCAGGAAGCGCTGATCCGCGTAGATGGCGAAGCGGGCGTGATCGCCCTGCGCCTGGATGACCATCAGTTCCACCGGTTTGTGGAACAGCTCGCCCACGGGCGTCGCCGGGTCCAGGTCCGGCGCCGGTTGAATGCGGATCATCTGACCGATGCCGCGTCGCATCAATTGCATATCAAACATCCCTTTCTGCTGCGTCTTCATGTTCCGCCTGCTCCACGGCCTTGCGGATGTTGGCGAGCAGACGCTCGCCCACGGCACGCGCGTCGGGCGCCTGGAGTAGCTCGGTGACGGTGAGGCCGAAGGCACCGGCGAGGCGCTCCAGGTTGTCGAGGCTGACGTTGCGCCGGGCGCGTTCGATGCCGCCCACGTAGGAGCGGTCGAGCCGCGCCGCGTCGGCCAGTTCTTCCTGCGACCAGCCATGCAACAGGCGGAGAACGCGCAGATTCTCCGCAAGCCGCCTCCGTGCCGTGTGCCCGCCCATGGCGCGTACTTTACGGTCCGGCCCGCGGGGCCTGTCCACGGACTTGCAATCCCGGCCGGAGGACTCCGATACCCGAAGCGGGTACGGGAGAACGCGGACCGTAGGCGATGCGTCACTTTTGCTGCTGCACGCGCGCGTGCCACGGGCATGTGACGAGGTGATCGTTCACCATGCCCACCGCCTGCATGAAGGCGTAACACACGGTGCTGCCCACGAAGCTGAAGCCGCGCCGCTTGAGGGCCTTGCTCATGGCCTCCGACTCGGGCGTGGTGGCGGGGATCTGTTCCAGGCGGCGCCAGCGGTTCTGGCGGGGCACGCCGTCGACGAACGACCAGAGAAAGGTGTCCAGCCCCTCGCCCGTCTCGCGCAGTTCAAGCACGGCGCGGGCGTTGTTTATGGCCGACTCCAGCTTGAGGCGGTTGCGCACGATGCCGCGGTCGGCGAGCAGCGCACGCAGGCGGTCTTCGTCGAAGCGCGCCACGCGCGCCGGATCGAAGCCGTCGAAGGCGCGGCGATAGGCGGCGCGCTTGTGCAGGATGGTGGACCACGACAGCCCCGCCTGGGCGCCTTCGAGCACCAGCATCTCGAACAGATGCCGCTCGTCGTGGGACGGCCGGCCCCATTCCTCGTCGTGGTAGCGCAGCATGTCAGGGTCGGCGGCGACCCAGGGGCAGCGTTGGAGCTTCATGGTGTGTCGCGGCGAAAGGTCCGCTCCCAATCTCGTCGCGTGGGAGCGGACCCGCTCACGATGTCTGCTACTGCGCCGTATCCGGGAACACGATCTCCACGCGCCGGTTGAGCTGGCGACCGGCGGCGTTTTCGTTGCTGGCCACGGGCCGGCTTTCGCCGTAGCCGTAGATGGCGATGCGTTCGGCGTCGATGCCGCGCGCGACGATCAGGTCCTTCACCGCCTGCGCCCTTAGCTCCGAAAGACGCTGGTTGTACGACGCCGTGCCGACGGAGTCGGTGTGCCCCTCGATGACGATGCGCTGATCCGGTTTGTCCTCCAACACCTCGGCCACCTTGTCGATGGTGGAGGTGGCCCCCGGCGCGATGTTCGCACTGGCGGTCTGGAAAAACACGTCATCCAGGGTGAGCATCAGGCCACGGGCCGTGCGCCGCGCCTCCAGCGCCGCCAGTTCCGCCTCCAGCTCGCGGGTGCGCTCCTGCGCCTCCTCCAGTTCGGACTGGCGCGCGGCCAACTCGCGCTCGCGGGATTCCAGCGCGAGCCGATCGCGCTCCTCGGCCAGCCGGCTCACCTCCTCGTCGGTCTGGCCGCGCTGGGCGGACACGCGGGCGATCTCCATGTGACGCTGGGCCAGGTAGATCTGGTGGTCACGGGCGGAGCGATCGCCTTTCTCGTGCGCCCGCTCGGCGCGTTTGAGGGCCTCTTCCGCATCCAGCAGGGCGCTCGCGCCGTACGCCTGCACGGCCGTGTCCTGCTTGAGCATGTTCAACTCGTCTTCTGCCTGTTCGATGCGCGCATTGTCCTTGGGCTGCGTGGCGCAGCCGGCCGCGCCCAGGAAGGCGGTCAGTGCAAGGGCGAGCCACAGCGACGGGATCTTCATCGCACACCTCCCCGGCCGTTGCGCAAGGCGTCCACGGCCTCCGACATCTCGGACTCCACTTTCTCGCTGCGCGCCAGCCGCGCCTTGGCCTCGGCGAGACGCGCATCCACCGTCACCTGTTCGGCCAGACGACGCGCTTCGATGCGGTCGTCGTCCTCGTCCGAGGCTGCGAGGTCGCGCGCCCGTTGCAGCTTGCGATCCGCCGCAGTCATTTCGAACGAGGCGAACTCATAGGCGTTCGCCTGGCGTGCACGCTCCATGGCCTGGGCGGCCATGTTCAGCTCATTGCTGGGCCGGGCCACGTCCGGTCCGCCGCAGGCGGCCAGCGACAACGCCGCTGCCGCGTAGAGGATCTTCCGCGTCACCATGACAAAAGCTCCCAAGGGTGCTCTTTGTATAAGCCATAGTGCGCCGCGTGCGAAAACTCCATTACCTGGAGCGCGATGGCGCCTGCACAAAGCAGCGAGGCCGCATGCGCGGGAGCGCTATATGTGCGGGCGCTCAGTCCCCGCGCGCCGCGAACACGCCCCGGAAAAACTCGCGCCGCGACAGCTCCCGCTGCATGGGGCAGTCGCGCGCCAGCCGCTTCATGTTCTCGTCACGGGTGCGCAGCACCTCGTTCCAGGCGGCGAACACCGCGTCGGCATCGCGGTAGTTTTCCATGGCGAGGATCAACGGCTGGAGCAGGTAATGGCCGAAGGCGGGATGGTGGTTGAGGTGGGCCCTCTGGGGTGTTTCGAGCAGGCTGAAGGTGAGCAGCGGTCCGAGCACCACGGGCGCAGCCCCGGCGCGTCGCGACACATGCCAGTCCTCGGGCAGGTCGAGGGCGGGCGGCTCGGCGGGAATCAGCACGCGCGCCAGCATCCAGGGCGTGAGCAGCAGGAACACGCGCCAGGGACCGATGCTGCGGAAGGCGCGGGTGACGATGGGCAGGCCGTGGTTCACCGTCGGTTCGTCGCACAGCACCTCGCGATAGAGTTCCGCGAAGGCCGTCTCCACGGCGGCGGTCAGCCTGCCGTCGTCTTCAAGCAGCGCCGGCGGCGGCAGTTGCCATGCGGTATTCATGGATCGCGTGGTCCAGTCTCTGCGCCAGGGCGCGGTATACGACGAGCCTGCTCTCGCGCGCCAACGCCGCGCTGAATGCAGGCAACCAGGGCAGCAGGTGGTCGCACCACAGCCGTGCCCGTGCCTCCTGCAACGTCTGGTCTTCCGCGAGCAGGGCCGCGCACTCCAGGATGGTGCCGAGGAAGTCGGCGGGCATGAGCGCGGTTTCCAGGCCCAGTTCCGCGTAGAAGCGGATCAGGGCCTCCATGGCGCCGCCGTGCATGCGCTGCTCGGTCCAGCTGGAGGCGAAGGGCGGGCACGGCGTGTGCGGATAGCCCGCGATGAACAGGCGTGTGTGCTCGCCCTGCCACTGATCGAGGGGGAGTTGCGCCAGCTCCGCTGCCGGCTCCGCCAGCCAGGGCCAGCGCGCGGCGGCCTCCTGCAACAGTTCGAGGGCGCCCGCGTCGGGCGCCCCCAGCAGATCGGCCAGCAGCCGCAGTTCGGCGGCGTCCATGGGCGTCACCACGGATAGGCGTAGACGCCCGCGGCGAGGAAGTAATGGCGCAGCAGATAGCCGCCGAACAACACCAGCAGCGAGGCCAGCACGACCGGGCCGTGACTCAGCGACCCGCGCAGGGCGCAGCGCAACTCCAGCAGCAGCGGAACCACCAGGCCGAAGCCGATGAAACCGATGACCCAGCCGAGGTCGCTCCACAGCAGGGCGGCAGATTCCATGGCCGAGGCCGGCCCGGAGTTCAGGTAGAAGAAGAAGGAGAACAGGATGACCAGTTCGCCGGCGATGAGCATCACGTCGGTGCGCTCGTAGAACACGTGGATGGGCCTGTCCTCTTCGCGCTTGATCGCCAGCGTGAGCACCAGCAGCAGGTAGGCGAGCGCCGTGGAGAACGCCGACACCGTGAACAGCAGCGGCACACCCGGGTTGTGCCACAGCGCCACCGCGGGGAAGGACTGCAGCAGCAGGCCCGTGTACACCGCCGTGCCGATGCCGTTGATGGTGGCGAGCCAGCCGATGGCCTTGTGGTAGCGCAGGCAGAACTTCGCCGACAGCGCGCGCACCGGCCCCCAGTCGAGCACGCGGCCCAGCACGGGCACGCGCATGAAGAAGGGCGACTCCAGCATGTACGGCAGCGCGTAGAACACGCCCCACCACATCATCCACACGATGAACTGCGTGCCCCAGGCGATCCACGCCTGCGGCTGCTGGAACAGCACCAGCGGGTTGAGCACGTGGATCACCGCCACGTGGTTGAGCAGATGCCCGAACAGCATGAGCGAGCCCAGTCCCAGCATGGCGATGCCCGAGAATGCGCCCCACAGCACCAGTTCACGATGAGGCTTGAGGTACATGTCGGTAAGGAAGGTGACCGCCAGCGTGGCCGCGCCCAGGCCGCCCAGATACAGGTAGACGGCGATCCACCAGGTCCAGATCTCCTGGGTGGCAAACGTTACGTTGGTATCCATCAGCCCTTCCTCTTGAGATCACCGATGTAGAACACGTGCGGCCTGGTGCCGAGATGGGGCATCAGGGGCTGCGCCACGCCGCTGGCGACCAGTTGCGCCACCGGGTCATTGGGGTCGTGCAGATCGCCGAACATGCGCGCCGAACCCACGCAGGTCTCCACGCAGGCGGGCTTGCGCCCCTCGGCCACGCGGTGGTCGCAGAAGGTGCACTTGTCCATGCTGGGGTTCTTGCGGCGATAGTCGGTGCCGTAGAACTCGCGCCCCTTGGCGACGTCGGCGTAGGTGACCTCGATGCGCGCGTTGTAGGGACAGGCCATGGCGCAGGCGCGACAGCCCATGCAGCGGGACTCGTCCACCTTGATGATGCCGTTGTCGAGGCGATAGGTGGCGCCCGTCGGGCACACGGACAGGCAGGGCGCGTTGTCGCAGTGATTGCACAGGCGCGGGAAGAAGCGCCGATGCACGTCCTCGCCGGAGCCGATCTCCTTGTCGTGCACGTAGGTGCGCCACTGGCCCTTCCAGACGGGCGTCTGGTTCTCCATGGCGCAGGCGGCCATGCAGGCGTTGCAGCCCACGCAGGTATTGAGGTCGATGACCATGGCGTAACGGGTCATGCCACACCTCCTTTCTCGTTCAGCCTGGTCACCTTGACGGTGAACTCCTGGGAGCGAAAACCGGCCACCACCGGTTCCACGTCATAGGGGATCAGCTTGCTGGTGGCGGTGCCGATGCCGTGGGCGCGCGTGAGCGCCTTGTTCTCCGCGCCGAACGACGAGTACAGGAACAGGGCCTCGCGGTGCACCTGGCGCGTCACGTAGACCTTGCCGTCCGCCTGCTGTCCCGAGCGGGTGTTGGTGAGGCGGATGCGATCACCGGTGCGCAGGCCCAGGGCCTGGGCGCGCTCGGGATGGATCCAGATGCCGGTGTAGATGTCCTGCTTGAATTCGTTGATCGCCGCCAGCACCGGGTTGTTGCTGTTGGTGGAGGCGTAGGACACCGTGGGCGACTTGCCGTAGGTGAAATAGAACTCGTCCTTCTCCAACGGCTCGTGCGTCGGCGTCATGCCGCGGCACTGGGCAGGGATGTGGGTGGCGAGCACGGAGAAATTGGGCTGGCGCGCGCCGCCTTGGCGCAGGCCGTGGAACAGCGGGCTGAAGAACTCGATGCGGCCCGAGTCGGTGGGCAGCGGCAGCACGCGCGGCATGGCGGTGTGCTTGAGCAATTCCTCGCGCGGTTCCTCCATGAGCACGCCGCGGGCGCGCAGCGCCAGGTCGATCTCCTGGGCGGACGTGCCGAGGCGTTTCGCCGCCTGGTTGAACGACACCTCGCGGCAGGCGGCAGAAAACGCGCCCTTCACGCCGGGCTGGTTGCGGCGCGCGTAGGCGGCCTTCACCTCCGCGGCCGGCAGGCCGGTGAGCTTTTCCACCCATTCCAGGAAGCCGTCTTCGTTGCCGCTGATGATCCGGGTCATCTTGAGCAGCATGTCCGGCGTCTCTTCCGTGTCGTACATGGGCTCGATGGCGGCATAGCGTGTGGTCAGCGCCAGGTCGTGGTTGACGCCGTTGCCGTACAGCACGGGTTCGTCACGCTCCAGGTAACTGCTGTTGGGCAGGATCACGTCGGCATAGGCGGCGGTGTCCGAAGGGAGCACGTCGATGGCCACCACCAGTTCCACGTTCTCGTGCCCCAGGATGTCCTTCCAGCGGCTGTCCGGATAGTAGTGACGCACCGGGTTGGCGGCATTGATCAGGAAGGCGCGGGTCTTGTACGGCTCGCCTTCGTAATCCAGCTTGCCGCGCACCGATTCCAGCAGGCCGGTATCCGCCATCACGGGCAGGGCCACGTAGGGCTTTCCTTCCGCCTTCTGCTGCGCGCTATAGGCCCAGGCCCAACCCGGCCGGCCATGGGAGAAGTTGGCGCCGTTGCTGAAGGTGCCGATCACCATGCGCGCGAAGTGCATGCCGGCGAGCGCGGCCAGAGGCGGGCCCGCATCGTGGCCCTTGGCCTGCGCCTTGATCATGCTGGCGGCCTTGTGATGGAACTCGCCGCTCATCATCCAGCCGCCTTCCTTGTCGATGCCGCCGGTGAGCGCCTGGATCATGGCCTGCACCCGGCGCAGCATCATCATGTTGCCGTAGCGCGCGCCGTGCCAGCCCGGATCCACGATGGCCGGGCGCGTGGTGCCGAACTCGCGGGCGATGCGCGCAATGGTCTCCGCGGGAACGCCGGTGCTCCGGGAGGCCCACTCCGGCGTGTATTGCGCCAGTTCCCGGAGTTGCGCCTGGAAAACGGTGATCACTTCGCGCCCGTCCACGCGCAGGCCGTCCGGCGCGTGCAGCGCGGCATCCACGCTCGCGCCCTCGACGTCCACGGCATTGGCGTTGCTGTAGGCGGGCAGGGTATGGACGCGACGGGTGCCCTCGGCGACCACGCGCGGGCGGCCCTGCGCATCAAGCGCGAGGTGCCATTCGCCTTCGTCGTCGCGATGGACGAGGAACGGCATGTTGGAGTGACGCTTGAGGAACAGGGCGTCGTAATGGCCCTCTTCCATCATCACCTTCATCATGGCCAGCAGGAAATCGAGATCCGTGCCGGGCCGGATGGCGATCCATTCGTCCGCTTTCGCCGCCGTCTCCGAGAGGCGCGAGTCCAGCGCCACCACCTTGGCGCCGCGCTTGCGGCCGGTGGCGAAGCGCACCATGCGGCAGGTGGAGACGGCGCCGATGGAGGCGTTGTTGGCCACGAACAGGATGTAGCGCGCGTTGTCGTAGTCCGGCAGCACCTCGTCATGGATGTTGAAGTTGCCGGTGACGAGATCGGTGCCCAGGTGTCCGGTGGTCACGCAATGCTGCATGGGCGAGGCGACGATGTTGGGCACCTGGTTGGCCATGGCGAAGGGCACGGCCCAGTTCATGTAGAACACGCAGGAGGTCCAGCCGCCCACCATGGTCCACTCGGAAGGGTGGATCGCCTTTTCCTTGTTGCGCTGGGCGATGTACTCCCAGGCCTCGTCCCAGGTGGCGGCGCGGAAAGCCCATTCGCCGCGCTTGCTGCCCGCGACGCGGATGAGGGGTGTCTTCAAACGATCGCTGTCATAGGTCTGGCGCAGGCCAGACTGACCGCGCGCGCAGATCTTTCCGCGGTTGAGCGTGGAGTTGGGATTGCCGTCCAGCTTGGTGATGCGCTTGACGCCGTTCACCGTGCGCGTGGTGACGCGCAGGTTGCAAAGGGACGAGCAGAAATTGCAGATGCTGTAGCTTTGCTCGACGAGGTCTTCGGCATCTGCGGTCTTGCCGATGAGGCTGGACGGTTTCAGCAGGGAAAGGCCGGCGGCGCCGCATCCCGTCGTTTTCAGAAACGCACGACGGGACAGGCGTGGGAACGCCCAGGTCATGATTCACTCCTCTGGTGGTCAAGCTCTTCCCTTGTGAGGAAGAGAAAATCGGCTCGTCTGAAGAAACGATGCAGTTCGTGAAACGGATTGGCTAAGGAAATTACCAAGCGTTCATGCAGGTGCTCATTGAGAATTCGCAACCGCGCCATGCGTGATTGCGAATTTTCATGGAGGCAGCGACAGCGATGCGCTTTATCCTTACGCCCGCGCACGCTGCATGGAATTCGTCTATCGAGGCAGGCAGCGCTCGGAAAGCTGTGCTTCGCTCACTCCATGGTTGCCGGCAAGGTGCGCAATCTCGAACAGCTGCTCGATCGGGTGGAGCAGGCCGTCGACGCGGACGCTCGGGTCACCCTGGGCGAGATCCTGGAAGAAGTGGGACGGACCTCGTTCAGTCCCCTGCTCCTGCTCGCGGGCCTGATCACGTCGGCGCCGGTGATCGGCGACATCCCGGGCGTGCCCACGCTCATGGCCGTGCTGGTGGCGCTCACCGCAGGGCAGTTGCTGCTCGGAAGGAGATACGTGTGGCTGCCGCAGTGGATGCTGAAGCGTTCCGTCACCCGCGAGCGGCTGTGCAAGGCGGTCGGCTGGATGCGCAGGCCCGCGCGCTTCGTGGATCACCTGCTGCGGCCCAGGCTCACCGCGCTGACCCAGGGCGCGGGCACGTATGCGGTGGCCATCGCCTGCCTGCTGGTGGCCGCGGCCATGCCTGCCTCGGAGTTCATCCCCTTCAGCGCCAACGGCCTCGGCGCAGCGCTGCTCGCCTTTTCCCTGGCCCTGCTCGCCGGTGACGGGCTGGTGGCCTTGATCGCCTTCGCGGTCACGGGGGCGACGTTTGCGCTGGCGCTGCTCGCGGTGCTTTGAGCCACCGGCGTCCGGCCGGAGCCGGGAACCCCGGGCTCCCCCCGGCGCTCTGAAGACTTTGGGCCGATGCGGCCGCCATCACGCGCCGGACCCTCCGGGCTTGCCGGCCGCATCGGGCTGGACACATAATCGGCTGACGTTCCAGCGACGGATTTTCACGTGCTGCACCGCCTGCGCAACAAGATGCACCGCTTCACCAGGATCTGGGTGACCCTGTTCACCCTGGTCTGGCTGACGGTGGTCTTTCCGCCCTGCGCCACAGCGCAGCCGGAAGCGCCTGCGCCGGCGCCCGCCGCCATGCACGAACACCACGGCCATCACGGCGGCATGGACCACCCTGCGGCGGATGCCGCCGCGGACACGGGCTGCCTGGACCAGGACTGCCCGGTGCTTTCCGCCGTGGAGAAGCAGGCGGCACCCAAGCCGTCCGTCTCCGATGGCGATCTCCATCCCGCGCTGGCCGTGGTGGCGCCGCTGCTGCGTCTGCCGGCCGTCGACGCGGGCGATCCCGCCCGTTCATCACGGCTCGCCGCCCAGACACCCCTACCCGCCTTTCCCCCCGCCCTCGGATTCCGGGTCCTGCTGATTTGATACACCCCTGACGCGTCGTCGCCTTTCCCACGACCGTACAGGAGTGTTGTCATGCCTACCCGTTTTTCGGGCCGCCTGTCCGCGGGCCGGCCCCTGACGTCCGGGATCTCCCCGGCTATCGATCCCGCCCAGGCGCGCGGCGCCTGGCTGCGGTCCCTGCCTGATGCAGCGCAGGCCCACGGCGGTCGCGCACGCCTCCACGCCGGAGGTGCGCGGCCATGAACCGGACCCTCGTTGCCATCCTCGCCGTCGCCTTGTTCGCCGGCGGCCTGCTCGCGGGGCGCGCCCTCGCGCCCGATCACGACCAGGCCGTCGCGAGCGGCGAGCGCAAGGTGCTGTTCTACCGCAACCCCATGAACCCGGCCATCACCTCGCCCACGCCGGCCAAGGACGAGATGGGCATGGACTACATCCCGGTGTACGAGGGCGAGGACGAGGAGGCCCGGGGCGACGGCCTGCCGCGCGTGACCGTGGCGCCGGAGATCGCCAACGCCCTCGGCGTGCGCACCGCCGCGGCGGTGCGCGGCGAGCTCGCGCGGCCCATCGACACCGTCGGCTACGTGGCCTGGGACGAGAACCGCCTCTCCCACGTGCACGTGCGCGTGCAGGGCTGGATCGAAGACCTTGCCGTGCGCGCCGTGGGCGATCGCGTCGATGCGGGCGATCTGCTGTTTCGCATCTATTCGCCCGAACTGGTGATCGCCCAGGACGAGCTGTTGCAGGCGCGAGCCAGCGGCGGACGTCGCGTGCTGGTGGAGAGTTCGCGCAAGAAACTCGCGGCGCTGGGCGTGGCGGACAGCGTCATCCGCGAGGTCGAACGCGCGGGCCGCACCCTGCTGAAGGTGCCGGTTTACGCCGCGCAGACGGGCGTGGTCACCGAACTGAACGTGCGCGAAGGCGTGTTCGTGCAGCCGGCCACGGACGCGGTCGTCCTCGCCGACCTGGGCAGCGTGTGGGTGCTGGCGGACGTGTTCGAACGCCAGGCGGCCTGGGTCGCACCGGGTCAGCGCGCCACCATCACCGTGCCTGCACTGCCCGGGCGCGAGTGGACAGGCGTCGTGGAGTACATCTATCCGACGCTCGACCCCGCCACCCGCACCCTGCGCCTGCGCCTGCGCTTCGACAACCCGGACGGCGCGCTCAAGCCCAACATGTACGCCCGCGCCACCGTGCACGCCGAACCGCGCGAGGCCCTGCACATCCCGCGCGAGGCCTTGATCCGCACCGGCAGCGGCGAGCGCGTGGTGCTCGCGCGCGGCGACGGCCGCTTCCAGCCGGTGGCGGTGCGCAGCGGTTTCGAGGCCGGCGAGCGCGTAACCATCGAGGAAGGCCTTGCCGAAGGCGATCGCGTGGTCACCTCGGCGCAGTTCCTCATCGATTCCGAGAGCAACCTCAAGGCCACGCTGCAACGCATGACCGCCATGGAAGCGGAACCGCTCAAGGTGGTGACTGCCCACGGCACCATCGAAGAGCTCATCGGTGAACACAAGCTCAGCATGACCCACGACCCCATCGCCGAGCTGGGCTGGCCCGCCATGACCATGGACTTCGACGTGGCCGCGGATGTGGACCTGTCGGCTTTCGCACCGGGTACGCGCGTGCGCTTCGAGCTGCACCAGCTCGATCAGTACCGCTATCGCATCGCGAACATTTCGAAAGCGGAAGCACAGGAGAACGCCCCCGCATCAACGGGGGCGCCCGCGGACACGGCAAAACGGTTTGCCGGTCGCGGCGTGGTGAACGGCGTCGACGCCGCCGCCGGGCGCATCACCATCACCCACGAGCCCATGCCCGATCTGGGCTGGCCGCCCATGACCATGGATTTCACCGCGGCCGCGGGCGTGCGCCTGGACGGCATCGCGCCGGGGACCACGGTGGAGTTCGAGCTGCGTCAGCTCGACGCCGTCACCTATGAGCTGGCCGCGATCCGCGCTGCCGGCGGAGGGCCACGGCCGTGATCGCGCGCCTCATCGACTGGTCCATCCGCAACCGCGTACTGGTGCTCATGCTGGCCGTGCTGCTCGCCGGCTGGGGCATCCATGCGCTGCGCACCACGCCCCTGGACGCCCTGCCCGATCTCTCCGACGTGCAGGTGATCATCAAGACCAGCTATCCGGGCCAGGCGCCCCAGGTGGTGGAGCAGCAGGTCACCTATCCGCTCGCCACGGCCATGCTGTCGGTGCCCGGCGCGCAGACGGTGCGCGGCTACTCCATGTTCGGCGATTCCTATGTGTACGTGATCTTCGCCGACGGCACCGACCTGTACTGGGCGCGCTCGCGGGTGCTGGAGTACCTGTCCCAGATCGCGCCGCGCCTGCCCGAGGCGGCGCGCTCCGCCCTCGGCCCCGACGCCACCGGCGTGGGCTGGGTGTACGAATACGCCCTGGTGGATCGCAGCGGTCGCCACGACCTCGCGCAACTGCGCAGCCTGCAGGACTGGTTCCTCAAGTACGAGTTGCAGACCGTGCCCGGCGTGTCGGAAGTGGCCACCGTGGGCGGCATGGTGCGCCAGTACCAGGTGGTGATCGATCCCGATCGGCTGCGCGCCTACGGTCTGCCGCTGTCGCACGTGCGCGACGCCATCCGCGCCGCGAACCAGGAGACGGGCGGTTCCATCGTGGAGATGGCCGAGGCCGAGTACATGGTGCGTGCGCGCGGCTATGTGCAGTCGCAGGAGGACCTGAAGCGCGTGCCCCTGCGGGTGTCGGCCGACGGCACGCCCGTGCTGCTGGGCGATATCGCCGAGGTGCGCCTCGGCCCGCAGATGCGCCGCGGCATCGCCGAACTGGACGGCGAAGGCGAGGTGGTGGGCGGCATCGTGGTGATGCGCTGGGGCGAGAACGCGCTCAGCACCATCGCCGCGGTGAAGGCGCGCATGGCCGAGCTCAAGCGCGGACTGCCCGAGGGCGTGGAGGTGGTGGAGACCTACGATCGCTCCGCGATCATCGAGCGGGCCGTGGACAATCTCGAAGGCAAGCTGGTGGAGGAGTTCGTGGTGGTGGCGCTGGTGTGCGCCGTGTTCCTGTTCCACGCGCGCTCATCGCTGGTGGTGGTGATCTCGCTGCCGCTCGGCATTCTGGCCGCCTTCATCGTCATGGAGGCCCAGGGCATCAATGCCAACATCATGTCCCTGGGCGGCATCGCCATTGCCATTGGCGCCATGGTCGATGCGGCCATCGTGATGATCGAAAACGTGCACAAGCATCGCGAGCGGCATCCACACATGCCGCAGTGGGAGCTGGTGCGCAACGCCTCCGCCGAGGTGGGCCCGCCCCTGTTCTTCTCGCTGCTCATCATCACCTTCAGCTTCCTGCCGGTGTTCGCCTTGCAGGCGCAGGAAGGCCGCATGTTCGCGCCGCTGGCCTACACCAAGACCTACGCCATGGCGGCGGCGGCCGGACTGTCGGTGACGCTGGTGCCGGTGCTCATGGGCTGGTTCGTGCGCGGCGGGGTGGTTGCGGAGGAAAGGAATCCCGTCAATCGCGCCCTCATCGCCGCTTACCGTCCCGTGGTGTCGGCGGTACTGAAACGTCCCGGCACGCTGCTCCTCGCCGCCGCACTGGTCACGCTCAGCGGCCTATGGCCGCTGCACAAGCTGGGTTCCGAGTTCATGCCGGAGCTGGACGAGGGCGATCTGCTCTACATGCCCACCACCTTTCCGGCGCTGTCGCCGGGCAAGGCCGCTGAGCTGTTGCAACAGACCGATCGCCTCATCCGCACCGTGCCCGAGGTGGCACAGGTGTTCGGCAAGATCGGCCGCGCCGAAACGGCCACCGATCCGGCGCCGCTCACCATGGTGGAGACCACCATCCGGCTCAAGCCGCGCGATGAGTGGCGTCCCGGCATGACCACGGACAAGCTCAAGGCCGAGCTGGATGCGGTGGTGCGCCTGCCCGGGGTGACCAACACCTGGGTGATGCCCATCAAGAACCGCATCGACATGCTCGCCACCGGCGTGAAGACGCCCGTGGGCGTGAAGGTGGCGGGACCGGATCTCGCCATCATCCAGTCCATCGGTGAAAGGCTGGAGCAGGTGCTGCGCGACGTGCCGGGCACCGTGTCGGTGTATTCCGAGCGCGTGACCGGCGGCCGCTACGTGGACATCGAGGTGGATCGCGTGGCGGCCTCGCGGCTGGGGCTCAACGTGGCCGACGTGCAGGACGTGGTGCGCGCCGCCATCGGCGGCATGGACGTCACCGAATCCGTCGAAGGCCTGGAGCGCTATCCGGTGAACCTGCGCTATCCGCAGGCGGTGCGCGATTCCGCCGAGCGCCTGCGCATGCTGCCCATCGTCACGCCGGCGGGCGCGCATGTGCCGCTGGAGCAGGTGGCGCGCGTGGCCATCATCGACGGCCCGCCCATGCTCAAGAGCGAGAACGCCCGCCTCAACGGCTGGACCTACGTGGACATCCGCGATCGCGATCTGGGCTCCTACGTGGCCGAGGCGAAGCAGCTGGTGGAGCAACAGGTGGAACTGCCGCCGGGCTACTCGCTCACCTGGTCGGGCCAGTACGAGTTCATGGAGCGTGCCAACGCGCGCCTGCAGGTGGTGGTGCCCGTCACCCTCGCCATCATCCTCATCCTGCTCTACTTCGCCTTCGGCCGTTTCGGCGAGGCCCTGCTCATCATGGCCACGCTGCCCATGGCGCTCATCGGCGGGCTGTGGCTCATGTGGCTGCTGGGCTACAACCTGTCGGTGGCGGCGGGCGTCGGTTTCATCGCGCTGGCGGGCGTGGCCGCCGAGACCGGCGTGGTGATGCTCATCTATCTGGACCACGCCCTCGCACGGCGGCGTGAGCAGGCGGCCGCCGCCGACCGCGCCGTCAGCCGCGCGGAACTGCGCGAGGCGGTGATCGAAGGCGCACTGCTGCGCGTGCGCCCGAAGATGATGACCGTCTCCGCCATCATCGCCGGCCTGCTGCCCATCATGTGGGGCAGCGGCACCGGTTCCGAGGTGATGCAACGCATCGCCGCACCCATGGTGGGCGGCATGGTGAGCGCCACCGTGCTGACCCTCATCGTGATCCCCGCGGCCTTCCTGCTGTGGAAGCGACGCGGACTCGCGCCGTGATTTTTTCCAACGACCACCAGAAGGAGAAACCTGTGAAGAAACTGTTCCTGACCCTCATGTTCCTGGCCGCCCCCGCCTTCGCCGCCGATCACGTGCACGGGCATGGACACGACGCCCACGACACGGGCATGCACATGCCGTCCGTCGCCAGCGTCAAGGCCGTGGTCAACGGCGTCGATGCCGCCGCCCGCACCATCAACGTGGCGCACGAACCCATCGCCGCCTTCAACTGGCCTGCCATGACCATGGACCTGCCGTTGGCCGAGCCGGCGCTGGCCGAAGGCATCGCGCCCGGCGCACACGTGACCCTGCGCATCGAGAAGCGCTCGCCGGTGGACTACGTGGTGGTGGCCATCGAACAGGCGAAGTGATTCGTTCCGACAGGCGTCAGCGGCACGCCTGTGACGCCGCCTCGATGAAACGGCAATGACTGAAAACGGCTGACGGAGGCGCTGTCGCCTGCCGTCAGCCGTTGCGGTCTCAGAATTTCCCCGCCGTGGCGTAGGCGACTTCGACGACCTTGTCGAGGGCGACAGGCGATCCCCTGGTCCGATATGCACCACCGGCCGCAAGGAGATCGGCAGGCGGGAAGTGTCACCTGTCGAACACGCGCGCGGGTAGCAACCCGCCGGATGCTCCCGGTTGCCAACGCGGACGTCACGCACGACACTGAGCGTCATGCGCACTCCGGTTTCACACACGCCCGGAATCCTCCGGCTTCTGCTCCTGGCGCTGGCCATGACCGGCTGCGCGTCGCGGGCAGCGTCATTGTCCGGTGAGGGGACGCTGCACATCCGGGTCGCGGAGGAGGGCTGGGAAGAGGCCCTGGCCGCCGAGGTGCATGCGGTGGTGAACTCGGCCGCGGAGGTCCTGCTCGAACCCATTCCGCGCCACCGGCCCCTTGCCATTCACGTCACCAACGCTGACACCGGGCCCAAGGTGTTGAAGAAGCGAAACGCGCGCGGCGAATACCGCGTGCAACTCAACGTGCATGGGCGCTACTGGGCGCAGGCGGCGTACCAGTTTTCCCATGAGCTGTGCCACGTGCTGACGAATTTCGACGCCCGCGAAAGGGCCGGCGAGACGCGCTGGTTCGACGAGGCCCTGTGCGAGGCCGTTTCGCTGTACACGCTCACCCGCATGGCGGAGCGTTGGGCCTACGCGCCGCCCTTCCAGAGCTGGTTCACCTACCATGGCGCGCTGAATGACTACGTGCGGCAGGTCATGGCGCAGCACGAGGCCGTGCATCCGGGGGAGCAGGCCTTCGTCCCCTGGCTCGCCGCCCACGAACCCCGGCTGCGTAAGAACCCCTACGATCGCGCACTGACGGGTATCGTCAGCCTGAGGCTCTACGGGGTCATCATGCATCACCCACAGGGGCTCGCGGCCATCATCCACCTGAACCAGGGAACACCCGCATCATCCTTGCCCGTGATGCTGCTGCAATGGCATGCCCGCGTACCACCGGACCAGCGCCCGTTCGTGCGGGCCATTGCGCGGGCCTTGGGCGTGGCAATCGCTACGGGTGGAAATGAAATCGCGGCCTGAGGCCGCTCCCACAAGTTGGTGATTCCAGCTGTAGGAGCGGCCTCAGGCCGCGATGGTTATCGCCTGCGCGAGGGAAGCACGGGCTATGCCCGCGCCTTCGTTCAGTGCAGCTTGTTGAGCTGCTTGGCGATGATGTCGTGGTTGAGCCAGAGCACCGGGCCGCCGGGCTCGGAGGCCTCGTGGAACATGAGCGGTCCCGTGCCTTCCAGCACCAGCGCACTCAGGTGGTCGCTGATGAGGGCCTTGCGATCCTTGTGCAGGCCCGTGATCTCCTCGGAGGTGCCCACCATGACGTCGGCCAGTTCCGCCGTGTTGTCCATGGGCCAGGCCTCGAAGTTGCGGAAGGCGGCGATGGTGGAATCGGTGTTGTAGCGCTCGATCATGTCGAGGATGGATTGCAGCGAAACGCCTTCCTGCAGCAGGTCCTGGCACGCAGCCCACTGCGCCTCGGCCCAGGCGCCGCCGCCTTCACGCTTCAGCGCCTTCAGCAGCGGGAACAAAGACAGCTCCACGCCCACGAAGATGTCGCTGGAGTTGGTGCGGATCTCCGGGCAGTTGAACACCGTGGCCTTCACGCCCTGCGCCCAGGCCGCGCGGGCGCGCTCCTCCAGGCGCATCTTGGCGTAGCCCTGGGTGTAGTTGGTGTAGGTCTGCCACTGGTAGCGGTCCTGAATGAGGATCTCGGTACCGTGATAGCCATAGGCGGTGTAGCGCACCTCGCCGCCGCCCGCGGTCACGCGCTCGCGGATGGCGCGGCTGCCCTCGATGAGGTACTGGAAGGTGTTGGCCGTGACCTCGTCGAAATTCATCAGGATCATCTTGCCCAGATCGCTGTCCAGCAGCGCGCGCGAGGACAGGAAGCGCTCGCCGCGGCCCTTGTAGACGCGATTGGCGATGGCCAGGAACACCTTGGTCTTGGGAATGCCGCCCGCCATGGTGTGGGCGAAGAATACGTTCGCCCCGGCGGGGATCATGCCGTCGAGGGTCTGCATCACCTTGGCCACGGAGTTCCTGAAACGCTCCACGCCCACGGCACGGCAGCGCTCGATGTGTGCCCAGTCCAGCTTGGCCTCGCGCCAGTTGTCCAGTTTCAGCTCGGCGAGCAGGTCGGTCGGCGTGGGCGTACCCTCGGGGGCGTCCAGATCAAAGCCGGCCATGAGCGGGACGTTGATGATCTTTCCGCCCAGATTGGCCTCGGCGGCCTGCAGTTCCTCCTCGTTCAGCGGCCGCAGGCGATTGTCCGCGTCGCGGCGCCCGACGGTGATGCCGACGATGGTCATCCCGGCCCGGCGCGCCTCGTCCACGAGGCCGTTGGCATAACCGCGGCCGAACAGTTCACCAAAAAGGACAAACACATCGCCCGGACGAAAGATGTTCCGGGTCGGCAAATCACGAAGGGACTTCATTTCAGGCATGGCTATCGCTGTGCTGTTTGTTAGTGGGGGTATTTTTTCACAGTCGGCACGGAACCGCAGCCGGAAAAACCGCCGCCTCCGGACACGGTCACGCCCTTGGCGCGCGGACAGTCGTGCGGCCGCCGACTTTTCCGGCGAGGGGCGGAGCATAGCCCGGCGCGGGCGCGAAAACCGTGGGCTGCCTCCAATTGCGCTCCTCGCAGGCCCGGTGCTCCGGACCCTGACGGCGCTGCCCGCGCCGGGGAAGGGCGCTTCCAGGGCTCGGACAGGCCCCCGCCTGAACGGGTCAGACGCCGTTTTCACCCCGGGGAACCGCCCGCCTGTCGCACGCGCGGGCGGTTTCGAGGCCGCAATCGGGCGGGTTGCCGGCCAAGTGACTCCTTACTGCGGGTTAACAGCGCTTCAGGACTGGCGTGAAACCGAGTCTTGCCGTATGCTCCCGCGCCTCATCGGAGGGGCCCAGCGCTCCCCCTTGCAGCACCCCGCCCAGCGTCATCCGACGGGCACACTGAAACATCCCGGAGAACACGTGACAGATACAGACCTGGAACTTCAGCTCAAAGTCTGGAAAGAACTTGCGATCAGCAAGCAGATCCTGATGCGGGCGGCAACCGACGCCCTGAAGCTCGACCCCAACTGCACCCCGCAGGAACTGGAAGCCGCTTTGAAGGCGGCGGTCGAGCGCGCCGCCAAGGCCGACGCGGCCGTCAGCAAGGCCCAGGAACAGGCCAAGGAAGCCGTTGCCGCAGCAGAGAAGAAACTGGCGGAGACCCAGAAGGCCCTGACGGCCTCCCAGGCCGCCCATGCCGAGGCCGTGGCCCAGCAGCAGAAGCTGGAACAGCAGATCACGGACATCCGCGACAGCAACGCCAAGACTGTCAATGATCTGAAAGCACGCCTGGCGGAGAAGGACAAGGAGATCAAGGGCATTCACGCCGTTCTGTCCGACACCCCGCAGAACGTGGTGAAGAAGCTCAAGACCCTGCAGAAGCAGAAGAAGGACGAGGCCGATGCACGCAAGCTGGCGGAAGACCAGGCCGCTGCCTTGCGCAAGGACAAGAAGACCCTCGAGGAGCGCGTGAACAAGTTGCAGGCCGCCCAGGAAGCCGCCGTGCAACTTGCCGAACGCTACCGCGAGCTGCACACCCTGAGCGAATCCCTCCACGCCCAGCTCAAGCCGCTGGTGGCGGACGCCTCCAGCCTGGCGGCACTGCCCGCGCTGGATACGGCACTGCTCGAAAGCATCGAAAAGAGCGCCGCGCCGGAGGAGAAGAAACCCGCAGCCAAGGCAAAGCGCTGAGGGCCATCCTGCATCGCAAGGGCCGGTATCCTCGCCGAGGTACCGGCCCTTTTCTTTGTCCGCCCGACGTAACCCTCGGCGACCCAACACTGAAACACGGAACCCCAGAGAACAGAGGACGCCCTGTTCTTCTCAGTGGCGTCCGCGGTTGAGCTTCAAGGCCTACGGATAGCGGACCTCGTAACGCAGCTCCGCGAAACCTTCGCCGAACTGTTGAACCGACACGAGCCTGAGCGAAGGTGACGTGATCCGTCGGGGCATCAGCGGTTTGCCGGAGCACAGAACGACCGAGCTGACCTGGACGATGATGTCGTTCAGAAGGCCCGCATCATAGAACTGGCCCGCGAGTCCGCCCCCGCCCACGACCCAGAGGTTCTTGCCGTTGGCAACGGCGCGCGTCTGTTCGTACACGGGACGCACGTCGCCTCTGGCAAAGCGGATGTCCGCTCCGGGTATGCCCGGCAGGTCGCGGCTGGAGAAGACCCAGGTGGGCTGCGTGTACGGCCACTGGCCCGGAGGTGCGGAGTCGGGCCTGATCACATGGCGCAGCATCCATTCATAAGTGGCCGAGCCCATGACCAGGGCGCCCACGTCCCGGATGAACTGTGGATAGCTCGTTTCATCCACATCCCCGAGCGAAAACAGCCAGTCGAGGGAGTCATCCTCGGTGGCGATGTAGCCGTCCAGGCTCGCTGCGGCATAGTACTGCGTTCGCATGATCCGGACTCCGGTTCGTGGGCACCGTCAGTCTAGACGGCCCTCCCGCGCCGCTCCGCCGGGAAGGCATGCCGGAGCCCGTGCGCAATAGGGCGGATACGCGTGGCAACGGCCGAGGGGACATGCCACGCCTTCGTGACACGTCCCCTGCGCTCCCTCAATGGGCCAGGTAACCGCCGTCCACCGGGTAATAGGCGCCGGTCACGAAGGAGGCCTTGTCGGAACTCAGCCAGGTCACCAGTTCCGCCACCTCCCCGGGCTCGCCCAGACGGCCGATGGGATGCCGGTCCAGCAGGAACTTGTAGCTCTGCGGGTCCTGCTCCAGCGCCTGGATCATGGGCGTACGTATGAACGCCGGTCCCACTGCATTCACCCGAATGCCGCGCGCGCTGTATTCGAGGCCTGCGGTCTTGGTCATGCCCACCACGCCGTGCTTCGCTGCCACGTAGGCCACCGAATTGGCGAACCCTACCTGCCCCAGGATGGACGCCATGTTCACGATGGCACCACCGCCGGTCTTCAGCATGGCGGCAATCTGGTACTTCATGCAGTAGAAGACCCCCGACAGGTTTACGTCAATGACCTGACGCCATGCATCGATGCCGTATTCGGCGGACGGCGCCTGCTCACCGCCGATGCCCGCATTGTTGCAGGCCACGTCCAGGCGGCCGTAGGTGTTCACCGCAGCGTTCACCAGCGTCTCGCAGGAGGCCGGATCGGTCACATTGGTCTGAACGAACATGGCCTCGCCGCCGGCTTCCCGTACCATGCGCGCGGTTTCCTCACCGCCCTCGGCGTTGAAGTCCGAAACCACCACACGCGCCCCCTCGCGCGCATAGACCAGTGCGATCGACCGGCCGATGCCCGAAGCCGCACCGGTCACCACCGCTACCTTTCCGTTCAACAAGGCCATGAGATTCTCCTTTTCCTTTGTCCTGAGTGCTCACGCATTGCGCTGAGGTGATCCTGCCCAATCGGGTTCCGACGCAGGCGCTGGGTACTCGCAGTCCGGAGGGGTTGTCTCGTCGTCTCAGTAGTCGAGATAGCCCTTCTCGCCGGGGGTATAAAACGTGGCCATGTCCGGAGGGGTGAGCGGAATCCCCTCCCGCAGTTTCCTTACCAGGTCGGGATTGGAAATGAATGGACGCCCGAAGGCCACCAAATCACCCCGGTTGGCTTCCAGATCCGCGTTCGCACGCACCAGGTCGTAACCGCCGGACAGGATGTACTTGCCCTTGAAGCTGCGCCGGATCATGTCCTTCACCGACTGCGGCACTTCCGGTGCCCCCATGGAACTGTGGTCGACCACGTGGATGTATACTAGCCCGACGGCATTCAGTTCCGCCATCAGGCGCTCGTACATGCTGTCCATTTCCGCATCGGGCGCCATGCAGTTGAACACGCCGTAAGGCGAGACGCGCATGCCGATGCGCTCCGCACCGATGGCTTCCGCGCACGCCTTTGCCACTTCCACGGCAAACCGGATGCGGTTCTCCGCCGATCCGCCCCAGCGGTCGGTACGCCGATTGGAAGCCGTGTTCAGGAACTGGTCGATCAGGTAACCGTTCGCGCCGTGCAGTTCGACGCCGTCGAAGCCCGCGTCCATGGCGTTGCGCGCGGCCGTCGCATACTCGGCGATGGTCGCAAGGATGTCGGCCTCGGTCATGGCGGCGGGCGACGGATGGGGCTGCGGACCGCTGCTGTCCGTCCAGATCTCTCCTTCGGCTGCGATCTCCGACGGCGCGAGCATCCGCGCACCGGCAGGCAGATTCAGGGGATGGCAGATACGCCCGGCGTGCATCAACTGGATGAAAATCCGGCCTCCGGCCTGGTGGACGGCGTCCGTCACCTTGCGCCATCCCTCCACCTGCGCCCCGGAATAGATGCCGGGGGTGCGGGCATAGCCGAGGCCATTGGGCGACGGCGAGACCCCTTCGCTGATGATGAGGCCCGCCTCGGCGCGCATGGCGTAGTACCTGGCCATGAGATCGTTGGGCAGGTTGTCGATGGCGCGGGAGCGCGTCATGGGCGCCATCACGATGCGGTTCTTCAGGTGCAGGCTTCCAAGATCCACCGGTGTGAACAATGCGCTGGTCATACCTCTCCTCCAGACTGTCGGGACCGATATGTTCCCCCAGATTCTTGTGACGAATCCAGATTCCGCCTTCGGGGGCCCGGGAATCAGGCCACGAGAGCTCCTGCGTATGGACGGCGCGCCCGGTAGCGCTGGTGAATCATGGACCCGGGATGCCTTTCCGGCCCCGGCTCCCATGCAACCGCGCAGTCGTTCCCGGCGCAGGATTAAGGTTCCTGCAAGGTTTCACTCAGGTTCCGTTCAGGCGGGTTCACTAGCCTATGCGTCAACAAAGAACCTACCCGCGAAAGGAAACCGGCCATGAACCAGACCACCTTCAACCACCGCACCCACCGCACCCACCGCACCCACCGCATCGTACGCGACAGCGTCTTCGTTGCCCTCGCAGTCGTCACCGCGCTGAGCGGCTACTTCGGCCGCGAGATCACCTGGCTGTTGGCGAGTGCGTAAACCTGTCTCCCCGTTGCCCTCTCTGCCGCGCCCTCGGGCGCGGCTTTTTTACTAAGAGTCGACGAGATCGAGTTTACTAAGAGTCCACGAGATCCAGGCCCCCACGGGTGCGCGGTCGACACAGGAAAAATCCGATGCCAGATTTCCGAGTTTTTCCTAAAGACTTGGCCGACGAATGAAGACATCCTGTCTTCGTCCGAATCAAGGCATGTTTCCGGTATTGGTCACACCGGGACACGCCGGAGCTGCATGAGCTCTTCCCTCTCGTTCGGACTACCGCTGCTGTAGTTGTAGGCACAACCTTGAAGGTGTGTTTGGCGACGAACCCCCATTCCGAGCGCCAAGCCAATTCTCCTCAAAGCCAACCCGTGCATTGCACGGGTTTTTTTTGCACGCTTTTTGCGCCGTTATCATTCGCCGCGCCATTTGCGATAAACGGCCGGGCCGAGCGTAATGGCCAACACCACCACACCCGCGAGGTAGTAGATCAGGGTTTCGTCCGAGATACCGAATACGTTGATGGGCAGTCCGATCAGACAGCCAAGAGGATAAAGCGCCATGGCGATCGCCAGCCCGACCACGGCGGCTGCGGACCCTCTCAGATTCCAGGCGACCTTCCTCCGCGCCATCGTGAAGGGCAGCTTCCGGATTTCCTCTCGGGAAAGATTGTCCCGCTCGAAGAGACGGTGCCCGCCTTTGCGCCCGAGGGTGAAGTGGACAAGGATCGCGGGGACAAAAATGACGACTGCCAGCCAAAACAGAAACGATCCGAGGGTCCAATCATTCATGCTTGTGCCTTCCAGTGAAGGCGGGCTTCATCACACCCGCCGTGGTTTATTGAGCGGTTACATTGGGTCCACCGCCTAACGCGCCGCTGACTGCACCATCGCGAAGAGGATTGGCGCCAGAGGGGACTCCTGTTCCTGGAATGTCGTAGTGTTGTCCGCCGACGCGCAGGCTCAATACATCTCGCCCGTTTACCGGGCCACTCCAACCGAACCTCGTAGCTCCACGGTTCATAACCGCTGGCGCACGATGTATTTCGCACTTCACCGAATCCTATGAGCTAAGGAACCTCTGCAAAAGTGAGCCATCCGCGGATAGGAGCCTCGCAAGTGATTGAAAACACGCCAACGCCGTTTGGTCGTGAACGTCTTAGGGATCCCCTCATTTTTTCTGATCGGCACATAGAGATATTCGATCAAGCAAGTAGCTGATATGGCGGAAAATGTATCCCTGTTGAGACCTGACGGGGATACCGAGAATGAAGAAAGCGGCAGC